>NZ_JBGWAB010000057.1:0-46175 GCF_041862025.1 Streptomyces sp. AB3(2024) | reverse complement strand
GGTACGGGGACCTGTAGGCCCCGCGGGACCCGTCGGCGCTCAGGGCCGGGTCGGCCACGGCGGCGGCCTCGCCGGGCAGCTCGCCCACACCGGGACGGGAGGGGGTCAGGGCGTCGAGGGCGGCGCGCAGCCGGGCGGCCTCGGCCCTGGCGCGCGGGTCGGCGCCGGAGGCGACGGGGCCGGTCCCCGGGCACAGCAGCTCGTCCGCCGCGGCCTTGTCCAGCCACGCGTTGTGCTCGTCGGCCATCACATGTCCTTCTGCGTCCGCCAACGTGAATGCGTCACACCGGTTGGTTCCGCCAGGCCCGCACTCCGCGCGCGCTGCGCGGGCACGGCGTCGAGGTCGCGCTCCCGGGCCTGGTCACCGGCATTATGGCCGACCCTCCGGACGGAATCCGCGCCGCGTTCCGCTTCCCCGTCCACGGGGCCCGCGGACCCGAACTCGGCGGTCAGTAGCTCGGCGAGCTTCTTGAGCCCCCGGTGCGCGGCCGTGCGGACGGCGCCGGGCCGCTTGCCGAGGGTCTCGGCCGCGCTCTTCGCGTCCAGGCCGACGACCACGCGCAGGACGACGGCCTCCGCCTGATCCTGCGGGAGCTGCGCGATCAGGGCCATGGTGCGGCCGGTGGACAGGGCCTCCATCGCCTCGCCGGCCGTGTCGCAGTCGGCGGCGCGTCCGGTGAGCTCGGTCTCGTCGCCGCCGATGGCGGGGCGCCGGCCGCGCATGCGGATGTGGTCGAGGGCCCGGTTGCGGGCGATGCGGGCGGCCCAGCCGCGGAAGCGGTCGGCGTCACCGGTGAAGGAGTCGAGGTCGCGGGCGATCTGCAGCCAGGCCTCGGAGGTCACGTCCTCGGCGTCGCCGTCACCGACGAGCGTGCGCACGTATCCGAGCAGGCGTGGGTGCACGGCGCGGTACACAGTCCGGAACGCGCTTTCGTCGCCGTCCTGTGCCGCGAGCACCGCGGCGGTCAGCTCCGCGTCGTCCCCCAGCAAAGTCCCCAACCCGTTCGACGTCCTGTACGTGTGGCGCAAATCCGCACGTTACGGCTTTCACGCACCTCTCGTCCACGAGTTGTACAACCAGCAACCAACCCTGCGCGGAGCGGGGTGTGACACAAAACGCACTCCGGACGCTGACAGGGATACGGGCTTGTCGCACGAGTCCGTGACGGATGGCGACCGGGGCCTCTCCTGTGGGGGGTGGCGGCCTCGGTCGCCCTCCCCTGCTTCCGGCCTGTTCACACCCCTGCCGGTGTCATCCTTTCGGCTCACTTACGGGTGAAATCCCCCTATCGGCGGGACACTCCCCTCAGAGATCGCTAGCGTGGCGGCACACCCACGCCACGCCCCCGAGGAGAACTCCGCTGTCCAGCCACCTTCCGGCACAGGTCCGCGGCCCGGTCTCCGCCCCCGGCACCGGGCTGACGCACTTCAACTCGCTGCCCCCCGGCACCGCCCGGACGGCCCTGACCCACTGCTGCGGCAGTCCGCGGTGGGCGCAGCGGGTGGCCGCCCACCGCCCGTACCCGGACACCGCGTCGTTGCTGGCGGCGGCCGACGAGGCCTCGTACGACATGTCCCAGGGCGACCTGACGGAGGCACTGGCGCGGGAGTCCTCGGCCGAGCTGGGCCACGGGGCCCCGTACGCGGCGCTCCTCGCGCTCGACGCGGCGCGGGCGCAGTACGAGCGGACCTTCGGCCACGCCTTCGTGATCTGCCTGGACGGACACCCGCCGGAGGAGCGGGTGGACCAGCTGCTGGCCGCGATCCGCCGCAGGCTCGCCCACGAGGTGGACGAGGAACGCTCCCTCGCGGCGGACGAGCTGCGCATGGTCGCCCGCTCCCGGCTGACCCGACTGCTGGCCCGGCTGGCGGACCCTGCCGGGCAGGACCCCGACGATGGGCTGTCCGAGGCTGATTTCGGGCTATTCGCCCCTGCGGGATAGCCCGTCCGTGCCTGTTTGATCACACCGATGGACCCGGCGCAAGGGAACCGACAAAGCGTCGCTACGATGTCCGGGGCCGGTGGACCGTACCCGGCCGGGCCCGACCGACAAAGAAGCCGGCTGGCCCCCGCCCCGCTTCCGGAGGGTTTTCCGTGCCGGCTGGAACGTTGTACCGCGGCCGGGAAGGAATGTGGTCCTGGGTGGCTCATCGAGTCACCGGCGTCCTCATTTTCTTCTTCCTGTTCGTACACGTCCTCGACACCGCTCTCGTCCGCGTCTCCCCTGAGGCGTACGACGATGTCGTGGCTACCTACAAGACTCCGATCGTCGCGCTGCTGGAGTACGGCCTCGTCGCCGCCATCCTGTTCCACGCGCTCAACGGTCTCCGTGTCATCGCTGTGGACTTCTGGTCCAAGGGACCGCGCTACCAGAAGCAGATGCTCTGGTCCGTCGTCACCGTCTGGATCATCCTGATGATCGGGGCCCTCTACCCCGTCCTCGGCCACGCCTACCGCGTTCTGTTCGGGGAGTGACACGCATGTCTTCTGACACTTCTTCCGCCCGGGCGATCGGTGACGTGGAGGGCGTCTCCCTCTACGACGTCGAGAACCCGGCGCCGTACATCGAGGCCCCGCGCAAGCGGACCGGCAAGACGCCCCGTTCGACCCGCGGCAACTTCGAGATGGCCGCGTGGCTCTTCATGCGCCTCTCGGGCATCGTGCTGGTCGTCCTGGTCATCGGCCACCTGGTCATCCAGCTGGTGCTGGACGGCGGCGTCTCCAAGATCGGCTTCGCCTTCGTCGCCGGCCGCTGGGCATCCCCGTTCTGGCAGGTCTGGGACCTGCTGATGCTGTGGCTGGCCATGCTGCACGGCGCCAACGGTCTGCGTACCGTCATCAACGACTACGCGGAGCGCGCCAACACGCGGCTGTGGCTGAAGGGCCTGCTCTACACCGCCACGGTGTTCACCATCCTTCTGGGCACGCTGGTGATCTTCACCTTCGACCCGAACATCCGCTAGGCAACGGGGCTGAGGCGAATCCCATGAAGATCCACAAGTACGACACCGTCATCGTCGGCGCCGGTGGCGCGGGCATGCGCGCCGCCATCGAGGCGACGAAGCGCAGCCGCACCGCCGTGCTGACGAAGCTGTACCCCACCCGCTCCCACACGGGCGCCGCGCAGGGCGGCATGGCCGCCGCGCTGGCCAACGTGGAGGACGACAACTGGGAGTGGCACACCTTCGACACGGTCAAGGGCGGTGACTACCTGGTCGACCAGGACGCCGCCGAGATCCTGGCGAAGGAGGCCATCGACGCGGTCCTCGACCTCGAAAAGATGGGCCTGCCGTTCAACCGCACCCCGGACGGCACCATCGACCAGCGCCGCTTCGGCGGCCACTCCCGCAACCACGGTGAGGCGCCGGTCCGCCGGTCCTGCTACGCCGCGGACCGCACGGGCCACATGATCCTCCAGACGCTGTACCAGAACTGCGTCAAGGAGGGCGTGGAGTTCTTCAACGAGTTCTACGTCCTGGACCAGCTGCTGGTCGAGGTCGACGGCGTGCAGAAGTCCGCCGGTGTGGTCGCGTACGAGCTGGCCACCGGTGAGATCCACATCTTCCAGGCGAAGGCCGTCATCTACGCCTCCGGCGGCACCGGCAAGTTCTTCAAGGTGACCTCCAACGCGCACACCCTCACGGGTGACGGCCAGGCGGCCTGCTACCGCCGCGGCCTGCCGCTGGAGGACATGGAGTTCTTCCAGTTCCACCCGACGGGCATCTGGCGCATGGGCATCCTGCTGACGGAGGGCGCCCGCGGTGAGGGCGGCATCCTCCGCAACAAGGACGGCGAGCGCTTCATGGAGAAGTACGCGCCGGTCATGAAGGACCTCGCGTCCCGTGACGTCGTCTCGCGCTCCATCTACACGGAGATCCGCGAGGGCCGCGGCTGCGGTCCCGCCGGCGACCACGTGTACCTGGACCTGACGCACCTCCCGCCGGAGCAGCTGGACGCGAAGCTCCCGGACATCACGGAGTTCGCGCGCACCTACCTGGGCATCGAGCCGTACACGGACCCGATCCCGATCCAGCCCACCGCGCACTACGCCATGGGCGGCATCCCGACCAACGTCGAGGGTGAGGTCCTGGCGGACAACACCACCGTCGTCCCCGGCCTGTACGCGGCCGGCGAGGTCGCGTGCGTGTCGGTGCACGGCGCCAACCGCCTGGGCACCAACTCGCTGCTGGACATCAACGTCTTCGGCAAGCGTTCCGGCATCGCGGCGGCGAAGTACTCGGCCGAGAACGACTACGTCGAGCTGCCGGAGAACCCGGCGCAGCAGGTCGCCGACCTGGTCGAGCACCTGCGCAACTCCACGGGCAAGGAGCGGGTCGCCGACCTGCGCCTGGAGCTCCAGGAGACGATGGACGCGTGCGTGATGGTGTTCCGCACGGAGCAGACCATCAAGACCGCGGTCGAGAAGATCGCGGAGCTGCGCGAGCGCTACAAGAACGTGTCCGTCCAGGACAAGGGCAAGCGCTTCAACACGGACCTGCTGGAGGCCATCGAGCTGGGCAACCTCCTCGACCTGGCCGAGGTCATGGCCGTGTCCGCGCTGGCGCGCAAGGAGTCCCGCGGCGGTCACTACCGCGAGGACTACCCGAACCGCGACGACGTCAACTTCATGCGCCACACCATGGCGTACCGCGAGGTCGGCGCCGACGGCAAGGACTCCGTCCGGCTGGACTACAAGCCCGTCGTCGTCACCCGCTACCAGCCGATGGAGCGTAAGTACTGATGGCCACCCCCACCCTGGACAAGATGGAGGCGGCGGCCGCCGCCTCGCCGTTCATCACGGTCACGTTCCGGATCCGCCGCTTCAACCCCGAGATCTCGGACGAGTCGCAGTGGCAGGACTTCCAGATCGAGATCGACCCGAAGGAGCGCGTGCTCGACGGTCTCCACAAGATCAAGTGGGACCTCGACGGCACGCTGACCTTCCGCCGCTCCTGCGCGCACGGCATCTGCGGCTCCGACGCGATGCGGATCAACGGCAAGAACAGGCTCGCCTGCAAGACGCTGATCAAGGACATCAACCCGGAGAAGCCGATCACCGTCGAGGCCATCAAGGGCCTCACGGTGATGAAGGACCTCGTGGTCGACATGGAGCCCTTCTTCCAGGCGTACCGCGACGTCATGCCGTTCCTGGTCACCAAGGGCAACGAGCCGACGCGCGAGCGCCTGCAGTCCGCCGAGGACCGCGAGCGCTTCGACGACACCACCAAGTGCATCCTGTGCGCCGCGTGCACGTCCTCGTGCCCGGTGTTCTGGAACGACGGCCAGTACTTCGGCCCGGCGGCGATCGTCAACGCCCACCGCTTCATCTTCGACTCGCGCGACGAGGCCGGCGAGCAGCGGCTGGAGATCCTGAACGACAAGGACGGCGTGTGGCGCTGCCGCACGACCTTCAACTGCACCGACGCGTGCCCGCGTGGCATCGAGGTCACGAAGGCCATCCAGGAAGTCAAGCGCGCCCTCATCACGCGCCGCTTCTAGCCTTTCGACGCACCTGAGGCCGACGGCCTACGAGGCCCCGCATCCGGATCCGTTCCGGGTGCGGGGCCTTCGCCGTCCCCCAGGGGTGACATCCACCGGAAGGAACCTTTCCTCCGGCCGGACGGCCCCCGGGCGGCGCTACCGTCACTGGCGATGCCGGGTTCGGAGCGTCGTCCGCGGTCCGGCGGCCAGGAGGTGGCGCACATGCCCGAGCGAGCCCGTGGGGTCGACTCGTACGAGCCGGATATCGGCGAAGTCCTGTGGCGGGCCTGGAAGGCGATGGTCCTCCCCGAGGGGTACCGCGCCGAAGTCCTCGGGGAGGCGATCGACGTGTCGGCGCCCGCAGGTCGTCGGCCCGGCATTCTCGTGGACCGCCTGCGCAAGGCTCTGGAGGCCCCTCTGGCGGGCGGCGGACTCGTCGCCCACCAGGGCGGCAACGTCATCCACCGGCGCGAGGGCTGCGTTCCCGACCTCTTCGTGGGCCCGGAGGACCTGGACGAGATCCCCGATGAGGAGGGGCTCGGCGTGGACGCCACCCGTGTCCCCCTCGTCGCCGAGGTCGTCTCCCCCGGCGCGGACGCCCACCGCCGGGACCACATCCGCAAGCAGCGCTGGTACGCCCAGGCCGGCGTACCCGTCTACCTGGTCATCGACGACTTCGACGGCCAGGGCACGGTGACCGTTTTCAGCGGACCGGCCCCGGAGAGGGCCGCGTACGCCACGAAGACGACCGTCGCGTACGGGACCCCCGTCGTCGTCCCCGACGGGCCGGGCATCAAGGGACTGGAGATCACCGAGGCCCTGACGGGCCCCTAGCCGATTACCGCCCCGGTCAGGCGCCGACGTAGGCCGCGAGGTGTTCTCCCGTGAGGGTGGAGCGGGCGGCGACCAGGTCGGCGGGGGTGCCCTCGAAGACGACCGTCCCGCCGTCGTGGCCGGCGCCGGGGCCGAGGTCGATGATCCAGTCCGCGTGCGCCATGACCGCCTGGTGGTGCTCCACGACGATGACCGACTTGCCGGAGTCGACCAGCCGGTCGAGCAGGCCGAGCAGTTGCTCGACGTCGGCGAGGTGCAGGCCGGCGGTCGGCTCGTCGAGGACGTAGACCCCGCCCTTCTCCCCCATGTGCGTGGCCAGCTTCAGCCGCTGCCGCTCGCCGCCGGACAGCGTGGTGAGCGGCTGGCCGAGGCTGAGGTAGCCGAGGCCGACGTCGGCGAGCCGGGTGAGGATGCGGTGCGCAGCCGGAGTACGGGCCTCGCCGTCGCCGAAGAACTCCTCGGCCTCGGTGACCGACATCGCCAGCACCTCGCTGATGTCGCGCCCCCCGAAGCGGTGTTCCAGCACCGAGGCGTGGAACCGCTTCCCGTCGCACTCCTCGCAGGGGGCCGCCACGCCGGCCATCATCGCCAGGTCCGTGTAGACGACCCCGGCGCCGTTGCAGGTGGGGCAGGCGCCCTCGGAGTTGGCGCTGAACAGCGCGGGCTTCACGCCGTTGGCCTTGGCGAAGGCCTTGCGGATCGGGTCGAGGAGCCCCGTGTACGTCGCCGGGTTGCTCCGGCGGGAACCGCGGATCGCGCCCTGGTCGATCGAGACCACGCCCTCGCCGGCCCCCGCGGAGCCGGCGGTCAGCGACCCGTGCACGAGCGAGCTCTTGCCGGAGCCCGCGACGCCCGTGACGACGGTGAGGACCCCGAGGGGCACGTCGACGTCGACGTCCCGCAGGTTGTTCGTGCTCGCGCCGCGGATCTCCAGCGCCCCGGTGGGCGTGCGGACCTCCGCCTTGACCTTGGCCCGGTCGTCGAAGTGGCGACCGGTGACGGTGCCCGCGTCCCGCAGCCCCTCGACGGTGCCCTCGAAGCAGACGGTGCCGCCGCCCGAGCCCGCGCCGGGGCCGAGGTCGACGACGTGGTCGGCGATCGTGATGACCTCCGGCTTGTGCTCCACGACGAGGACGGTGTTGCCCTTGTCCCGCAGGCGCAGCAGCAGGCCGTTCATCCGCTGGATGTCGTGGGGGTGCAGGCCCGTGGTGGGCTCGTCGAAGACGTAGGTGGTGTCGGTGAGCGAGGAGCCGAGGTGGCGGATCATCTTGACGCGCTGCGCCTCGCCGCCCGAGAGCGTGCCCGCCGGCCGGGCGAGCGAAAGGTAGCCCAGCCCGATCTCCACGAACGAGTCGAGGGTCTGGCGCAGCGTGGCCAGGAGCGGGGCCACCGAGGGTTCGTCGAGGCCGCCGGTCCACGCGGCGAGGTCGCTGATCTGCATCGCGCAGGCGTCGGCGATGGAGATTCCGCCGATCTTCGAGGAACGGGCGCCCTCGCTGAGCCGGGTGCCGTCGCACTCGGGGCAGACGGTGAAGGCGACCGCCCGCTCGACGAAGGCCCGGATGTGCGGCTGGAGGGCGTCGACGTCCTTCGCCAGCATCGACTTGCGGAGCTTGGGGATGAGGCCCTCGTAGGTCAGGTTGATCCCGTCGACCTTGATCTTGGTCGGCTCCTTGTGGAGCAGGTCCTGCAGCTCCCGCTTGGTGTACTTGCGGATCGGCTTGTCCGGGTCGAAGAACCCGCAGCCCGCGAAGATGCGGCCGTACCAGCCGTCCATGCTGTAGCCGGGGATGGTGAGCGCGCCCTCGTTCAGGGACTTGGTGTCGTCGTAGAGCGCGGTGAGGTCGATGTCGCTGACGGAGCCGCGGCCCTCGCAGCGCGGGCACATGCCGCCGGTGATGCTGAAGCTGCGGCGCTCCTTGACGGTCTGTCCCGCGCGCTCCACGGTGACCGCGCCCGCGCCGCTGATCGAGGCGACGTTGAAGGAGAAGGCCTTGGGCGAGCCGATGTGCGGCTGTCCGAGGCGGCTGAAGAGGATGCGGAGCATGGCGTTGGCGTCGGTGGCGGTGCCGACCGTGGAGCGGGGGTCGGCGCCCATCCGCTGCTGGTCGACGATGATCGCGGTCGTCAGCCCTTCGAGCACGTCGACCTCGGGCCGGGCCAGGGTGGGCATGAAGCCCTGGACGAAGGCGCTGTAGGTCTCGTTGATCAGCCGCTGCGACTCGGCGGCGATGGTGCCGAAGACCAGGGAGCTCTTGCCGGAGCCGGAGACACCGGTGAACACCGTCAGGCGGCGCTTGGGGAGCTCGACGCTGACGTCCTTGAGGTTGTTCACGCGTGCGCCGTGCACCCGGATCAGATCGTGGCTGTCCGCCGCGTGCGGCGCCGGCTCCGGCGTGCCCGTCCTCGTGGCCCTGCTCATCGCGTGGTGTCTCCCTCTGACTCTGACTCTGGCTCTAGCTCTTGCGGGGCTGGGTGAAGCGGAGCATGTTGCCCGCCGGGTCGCGGAAGGCGCAGTCACGGACCCCGTACGGCTGGTCGATCGGCTCCTGGAGCACGTCCGCGCCGGCCGCCCGGAGGCGTTCGAAGGTGGCGTCGACGTCGTCGGTGGAGAAGATCACGCCGCGCAGCAGGCCCTTGGCCAGCAGTTCGGCCATCGCCTGGCGGTCTGCGGGCGAGGCGCCGGGGTCGGCGAGCGGGGGTTCGAGGACGATCTCCACGTCGGGCTGCTCGGGGGACCCGACGGTCACCCAGCGCATGCCCTCGAACCCGACGTCGTTGCGGACCTCCAGGCCGAGGACGTCGCGGTAGAAGGTGAGCGCCTTGTCGTGGTCGTCGACGGCGATGAAGCACTGCGAGAGGTTGATGGTCATGCCTCGACGCTACGAGGGGGAGGCCGATTTCGCTTCTCCGTTCCTGACCGGTCGCGTGGAGACCTTCGCGACGCAGGCCGGAACCATGGCGCCGTCCTCGTGGGAGCGGGCCCGGTAGGCGCTGGGGCTCTCGCCGACGAGTTCACTGAAGCGGGAGCTGAAGGACCCGAGCGAGGTACAGCCGACCGCGAAGCACACGTCCGTCACGCTCATGTCGCCGCGGCGCAGCAGGGCCTTGGCCCGCTCGACGCGGCGGGTCATCAGGTAGCTGTAGGGGGTCTCCCCGTAAGCGGCGCGGAAGCTGCGGGAGAAGTGCCCGGGTGACATGAGGGCGACCTTGGCCAGTGCGGGGACGTCGAGCGGCTGCGCGTAGTCGCGGTCCATCGCGTCCCGGGCACGGCGCAAGCGGACCAGGTCCTCCAGGTTCATGCCTCCCAGCATCGCACGGCGCCTGCCGCGGAAGCCGGGCGAACAGAAGGCTTGAACCTGTTCAAAAAGAGGCCTAGAGTCATCGACGTCAGCAGTTGAACAGGTTCAAAGGGGGCTGAGGGCAATGGACCTCACCGTGGTCGCGTACGTCATCTACCTGGTCGTCAGCATCGGACTCACCATCTGGGTGGCCCGTACGCTCAGCCGTAACGGCCGCGTCTTCATCGGCGATGTGCTGCAGGGCAACGAGAAGCTCGCGGACGCCGTCAACCACCTCCTGGTGGTCGGGTTCTACCTCGTGAACATCGGCTTCGTGACCCTCTACCTGCGCTCGGGGGAGTCGATCCTCGAAGCGCGCGGCCTCTTCGAGGCCCTCTCGGTGAAGATCGGCGTCGTCCTGCTCGTCCTCGGCGTCATGCACCTCGGCAACGTGTGGGTGCTCAACAGGATGCGCCGCCGCGGGATCATGGAGCGCCGGCAGACCCCGCCGGTCACCCCGCAGGCCTGGACCACTCCGGCCGGGGCCTGACCGGTGGCGCGGACCGCACGGGACGACATGCGCCACCTGACCGTCCTCTACGACGCGAACTGCCCGGTGTGCGTGCACATCCGGCACTGGCTGCTCGGGCAGCATCACCTCGTACCGCTCCGGTTCGTGCCCGCCGCGTCCGCCGAGGCGTGGCGGCGGTTCCCCGGGCTCGCCCACGCCGAGACCCTGCGGGAGATCACCGTGGTCGGGGACCAGGGGCAGGTGTGGACCGGGACGGACGCCTTCATCGTGTGCCTGTGGGCGCTGGCCGAACACCGGCCGAAGGCGAACTGGTTGGCCACCCCGGCCGGCCGGCCCTTCGCCAAGGCCGCCATGTACACGGCCGCCGCGGTCCGGCACGCGGTGCGTACCGATTCCGGAGCGGAACCCGGAGAACCGGCCTGTGACGACCAGTGCTCCGCACCCCGATAGGGTCGGACACCGTGACAGATCAGAAGGCTCCCAAGAGCGAACAGACCCGCACGCTCATCCTCGAAACCGCGCTCCGGCTCTTCCAGGAGCGCGGCTTCGACAAGACGACCATGCGGGGCATCGCCAAGGAGGCCGGGGTCTCGGTCGGCAACGCGTACTACTACTTCGAGTCGAAGGAGCACCTGGTCCAGGGCTTCTACGACCGGATCGGCGCCGCGCACCAGAAGGCGGTCCGGCCGATCCTGGACGAGGAGACCGATCTCCAGAAACGGCTCGCGGGCGTTCTGACGAGCTGGCTGGACATCGCGGCGCCGTACCACGAGTTCGCTTCGCAGTTCTTCAAGAACGCGGCGGACCCGGAGAGTCCGCTCAGCCCCTTCTCCCCCGAATCGGAACCGGCGCGCAACGCCGCGATCGACATGCACCGCGAGGTGCTGGCGGGGGCGAAGACCAAGGTGCCGGCCGAGCTGGCCGACGTCCTGCCCGAGCTCATGTGGCTCTCGCAGATGGGCCTGGTCCTGTACTGGGTCTTCGACCGCTCCCCCGACAGCGAGAAGACGCGGCGGCTGGCCGAGCGCGGCGCGCAGCTGACGACGCGGGGCATCGTCCTGGCCCGGTTCCGGGTGCTGCGGCCGCTGGTGCGGGAGGTGCACGAGCTGTTCGCGGACTTCCTGCCGGGCATGGCCCAGACGGCGGTCTCGCGCGGCAAGCGGGCCTCGGACCCGCACCCCGGGGAGGAGTGAGGATCCGAGACCCGCGCGCCCCCTCCCCTCAGCCGCCCAGGACCAGCAGGGCGGCGACGGCCGGGCCGAAGGCGCCGCCCAGCTGGTAGCAGAGGGTGAACAGGCCGATGGCCGACGGGCGCTGCGCCGGGTCGGGAGAGGCGGCCACCGCGTGGGTGGACAGGACGGCGTTGGCGGCGCTGGCGGTGAAGACCCCCGCCGCGGTGGCGACCAGCAGCAGCGGGCCCCAGGTGGCGAAGATCCCGGCGAGGGCGGCGAGTGCCCCGAGGGAGACGAGCACCGTACGGACGGCCGCGCGGCTCATACGGGCCGAGGCGGCGGCGAGCAGCCAGGACAGCGCCGATCCGGTGAGCAGGGCGACCAGCTGTCCGGTCCCGGCGGAGGCGGTGTCCCAGCCGGCCCGGTCGGCGAGCAGCCGGGGCACCGAGAAGAGCAGGGTGAAGTAGGACGCCGACAGGGCGAGCGCCAGCAGGGCCGAGATCACGAAGACGGGCCGGCGCAGCAGGGCGGCGGGCACGAACCCCTCGGGGTGGCGTCGGACGTGCAGGGCGAGCAGCGCGGCGGCGACCAGGGCCCCGCCGAGGGCGGCGAGCGGCGCGGTCGGCAGCAGGACCAGGGCGGTGGCGAGCCCGGTCAGCAGGGCGGCGCCCCGGCCGTCGAAGCGGCCGGGCGCGGGCGGGTTCGCCGCCCCGGCGCGGCGGCCGACGGCGGGTACGGCCAGCAGGGAGAGCGCCGAGACGGTGAGGGCGATCCGCCAGGACGCCCCGTCCGCGAGGGCCTTGCCGAGCAGCGGTCCGGCGGCGCCGAGCATCCCGAACCCGGCGCTGATGACGCCCATCCGGCGGGCGGTGCCGGCGAGGCTGATCGCCGCGGCCACCAGCCCGGCGCCGCCGGCGGCCTGGGCGCAGCGGCCGGACAGCGTGAGCGGGAGCCACGGGGAGACGGCGACGAGCAGGGTGCCGGCCAGGACGAGCAGGGTGGACAGCCGCAGCACCGCGCGCAGGCCCCTGCGGCGCAGCAGCCCGGCGAGCAGAGGGGTGCCGACGGCCATGGCCCAGCCGAAGGCGGTGAGCAGCCAGGCGGCGGTACCGGAGGAGACCCCGAGGGAGGCGGCCATCTCCGGGAGGATGAGCACCGGCGCGTTGGCCCCGGCGGCGATGGGGGTGGCCAGCAGGGCGAGCCACAGGACGGGGACGGGCGCCCCGGCGGGTGCGGCGCCGGCCGTCCCGGCGGCCTTCTCGCCGGCCCTCCGGGTGACCTTCCCGGCGGCCTTCGCGGTGCCCGCCGTGGTGGTGGTGACCGTCATGGATGACCCACTCCCCTTCACATTTCAACCTTGACAATCTCAACGTTGAAATAAAAGCAGAGCGACTGCTTCAACGTCAAGTGTCTTAACGTTGAGGTATTCTGTGGGCATGGAGAAAGACACGGTGGCCACGTTCATCGGCCAGTGGCAGACGGAGCGCCCCGACCTCGCGGAGGCGCTCTGGCCGATCGAAGTGCTCGCCCGCGTCCAGCGGATGACGCGGATCATCGACAAGCAGCTGAAGGCCTTCATGGCCGGACACGGCCTGGAGGTGGGCGAGTTCGACGTGCTCGCCAGCCTGCGCCGCTCGGGCCCGCCGTACGCACTGACCGCCGGCGCGCTGGTGCCGGCCGCGATGGTGACCTCGGGCGCGATCACCAACCGGATCGACCGGCTGGAGGCCAAGGGCCTGGTCGAGCGGGTCCGCGACGACGCCGACCGCCGCTCGGTGCGGATCCGGCTGACCGAGCCGGGCCGCGCGCTCTGCGAGAGCGTGATGGAGGAGCACCTCAAGCACTACGCGGAGCTGCTGGCCCCCCTGGACCGGGACACCTCACGGACGGTCGCCGAGGCCCTGCGCACCCTCCTGCTGGCGCACGGGGACACCGCCGCCGACCCGGCGACTACAGCCAGTTGAGCTCCCACAGGCGCCACACGCCCGTGCCGTCGGAGAGGTACTGCGCGCCGGTGACGGCCTCGCGGGACATGACGTAGTCCTTCTTCTGCCAGATCGGCAGCATCGGGACCTGCTGGGAGACCAGCCGCTGGAGCTCCCGGAAGTCACCGGCGGCCCCTCCGCGGTCCGAGAAGGACTGGGTGCGGGTGATCAGTTCGTCCACGGCCTTGTCGGAGAAGCCGTTGTTCATGCTGGAGCCCGCGCCGACCAGGGGCGCGAGGAAGTTGTCCGCGTCGGGGAAGTCGGCGATCCAGCCGATCGTGTAGGCGTCGAACTGCCCGGCCGCGTAGGCCTTCTGGAAGTCCTCCCAGACCTCGACCGGCTTGATCTTCACCTGGAACAGGTTCGTCGACTCCAGCTGCCGCTTGATCTCCTGCGCCTCGGCGAGGTTCACGCCGCGCGCGTTGACGCCGAGGGTCAGCGGGACGGGGGCGGTGATCAGGGCGTCCCTGAGGAGCTTGCGGGCGGTCAGGCCGTTGGGCGAGGGATAGGTGTCGAAGAAGGGCGTGCTGTGCGCCGCGATGCCCGCCGGGACCAGCGAGTACAGCGGGGTGACCGTGCCCTTGTAGACGTCCCCGGCCACCTTCGAACGGTCCAGCACCGCGGCCACCGCCTGACGGACGGCGGACTTCTCGGCCGCCGAGCCGGGGCGCACGTTGAAGACGATGCTCCGGGTCTCGGTACCGCCGGACGCCTGGTAGCGGGTGTCCTTCATGCCGGGGTTGAGACCGGCGAGGACGGCGGGCGGCATGTCCCGGTGCGCCACCTCGACCTGGTGGTCCCGCCAGGCCGCGTCGAGCTGGGCGGAGTCCTTGAAGTAGCGGACGGCCACGCGCGCGCGGGCCGGCCTGCTCTGCCCCCGGTAGGCGGGATTGGGCTTGAGCTCGACGCTCGCGCCCGGCTCGTACGCGACCAGGGAGTACGGGCCGCAGCCGTCGGCCTTGCCGTCGACGCGGAGCTCCTTGGCCGGGTACGTGTCCTTGTCGACGATCGAGGCGGCGCCGGTCGCGATCTTGAAGGGGAAGGTGGCGTCGCGGGCCGAGAGGTTGAAGGTGACCGTGCGGCCCTCGGCCTTGACCGACTGCAGGGTGTTGAAGAGCGGGGCCGGCCCCTGGTCCGAGTTGATCTGCTTGATGCGGTCGAACGAGAACTTCACGTCGGCCGCGGTGACCGCGCGGCCGCTCGGGAAGGTGAGGTCGGGGCGCAGCTCGCACTGGTAGGTCATCAGCTTCTGACCGATGAACCTGCAGGCGGACGCGGCGTCCGGGACGGGGGTGTCGGAGCCGGGCCCGATGGTCAGGAGCGACTGGTAGACGTTGCTGAACAGGGCCCAGGAACCGGCGTCGTAGGCCCCGGCGGGATCGAGGGCGGAGACCACGTCGGTGGTCCCGACCCGGATCGCGCCCCGGCCGTCGTCGCCCTCGGGCAGCAGCTGCCAGGCGCCGGCGCCCGCGATCCCGAGGACCAGCCCGACCGCAATGACCTTCGCGCGGACAGACCGCATCCCTGAACCCCGCCATCCGAACTCGGTATCCGACTATCGGACATCCCATCACGGAAAATCGGCCACGGGAAGGTCCACGATGCCCGGTCGGAACGGGTCAGGCCTGGTATGAGGCGAGTTCCACCACCGTGATGTCGGACGGCGCTCCGACCCGGACGGGCGGGCCCCAGGCGCCGGCTCCGCGGGACACGTAGAGCTGGGTGTCGCCGTAGCGCTCCAGGCCCGCGACGGTCGGATTGGCCAGCTCGGCCAGGTAGTTGCCGGGCCACAGCTGGCCGCCGTGGGTGTGCCCCGAGAGCTGGAGGTCCACGCCGTGCCGGACGGCGTCGTGGATGACCACCGGCTGGTGGGCCAGGAGGACCGCGGTCCGGGAGCGGTCGCGGTCCCCCAGGGCCGCGCGGAAGTCGGGGCCGTGGCCCTCGCTCTCCCCCTGCACGTCGTTGACCCCGGCGAGGTCGAAGTGGGGCAGCTCGCGGCGGGCGTTCTCCAGGGGGATCAGGCCGAGTTCGCGGACGTGGTCGACCCACTGCTGCGCGCCGGAGAAGTACTCGTGGTTGCCGGTGACGAAGTACGAGCCGAGGCGCGAGCGGAGCAGGCGCAGCGGTTCGGCGGCCGGGCCGAGGTCGTGGACGTTGCCGTCGACGAGGTCGCCGACGACGGCGATGAGGTCGGGCTGGGTGCGGTTGACGGTGTCGACGATGCGCTGGGTGTGCGCCCGGCCGAGGACCGGTCCGAGGTGGACGTCGCTGACGACGGCGATCCGGAACCCGTGTGCCGCGCGGGGCAGCCGGGCGAGCGGCACCCGGACGCGCTTGACGCGCGGGCCGCGGAGCACCCCGTAGGTGCCCGTCCCGACGGTCGCGAGCGCGGCGGCGGCGGCCGCTCCCCCGGCCACCCGCGCGACGAACACCCGCCGGCTGACCGGGACCGCGCGGTCGCCCGCGCCCCCCGGAGTACCGGCGCCACCCGCGCCCGCGGGCTGCGGATCCTGCGCCCCGAAGGCCGTCGCGCCCCGCGGGCTCTCGGCGCCACCCGCACCCACGGGCTGCGGGGCCTCGACCCCGACGGCGTGCGCGGGCTGCGGGGTCGCCGTGGCCGCCGTGCCCGCGAGATCCGGACAATCCTCGGCCGCCGTCGCGGAACCTCCCGGGGCCCCCGGCGCGCCGGGTCCGGGGGTCCCGGGAGCGGCCGCCGTGGCGGCGGCCCCCGTACGGGCCGGCCGGCGCAGCCACAGACGGCGGGCCGGTTCGGCCACGAGCATCGCCAGGGTCAGGTACAGCAGCACCGCCAGCCACATGTACCCCGGCCACGCCACCACCCGCTGGAGCCAGAAGGGCGCTCCGGCCCGTCCGGCGGTCAGGGCGGCCAGTGCCAGCAGCGGCAGCGCGAAGGCGAGGACGGTGCCCGTGCGGCGGGCCGCGCCGCCCGCCCGGGTCGTGTCCCGGACCAGCCGCACCCACAGCCACCGGTGCACGAGCGCCAGCAGGGCCAGTACGGCGACGACCGCCACGACCACCACGACGACGGTCATCGTGATTCCCGCCGCAGGGCCCGCACGCCACGCAACCCGATCACACCAACGGCCGTCCCCAGGAGAAAGGACGTCACTGCGAGGAGAAGGTGGACCCAGAAGTACGCCGTAGGGTCGCCGGCCGTGTCGAAGGACAGGCCGCTGCCGTTCTTCCACAAGTTCCGGACGAAGGACACCCAGATGAACCAGCTCCACACTCCGAAGGCGAGCAGGAACCAGGAGGCGGCGCGGCTGAGTTTCATGTCCCCAGTATCGGATTCGTCCCCAGGACGGACGCGCCGGGGTGGGCCGTACCGGCGGTGGTTCTCCACGGATGGCCGGTCCGGGAGGGCGGACAGCCCATCGGGATGTACGTTCACCTGCGTGTCTGCCAAAAAGACCGCATTGACGGTCCTTTCCGCCGCGCTGCTGGTCCCCGCGATGATCGTGTCGCCCGCGCACGCCGCGCCGGCGCCGCCACCGGCGGGCGCGAAGGGCCGGCCCGCCAAGGCCCCGGCGGCCCCCGCGCCGCCCGCGTCGATGTCCACGGTCGGCGGGGCGCGGCTCGGCCAGCCGGGCACCCAGGTGAACCTGCTGCCCGGGGCACCGGCCCTGCCCGCGAACCTCACCGGCCGGTCCTGGATCGTGGCCGACGCCGAGACGGGTGAGGTCCTCGCCGCGCACAACGCCCACTGGCGGCTGCCCCCGGCCTCCACCATGAAGATGCTGTTCGCGGACACGGTGCTGCCGAGCCTGCCCAAGGACCAGGTGCACCGGGTCTCCGAGCAGGAGATGTCGGGCGTCGGCGCGGGCAGCAGCCTGGTGGGCGTCAAGGAGGACGAGGAGTACACCGTCCACGACCTGTGGCTGGGCGTGTTCCTGCGGTCCGGCAACGACGCCGTGCACGTGCTCTCGGCCATGAACGGCGGAATCGACAAGACCGTCAAGGACATGCAGGCGCACGCCGAGGAGCTCCAGGCACTGGACACCCATGTGATCTCGCCGGACGGCTACGACGCCCCGGAGCAGGTGTCGAGCGCCTACGACCTCACCCTCATCGCCCGCTCCGGACTGCAGAAGCAGGACTTCCGCGAGTACTGCGGGACGGTGAGCGCGCGCTTCCCCGGCAAGCAGGAGACGGGCCGGCCGCGCGACTTCTTCGAGATCCAGAACACCAACCGGCTGATGACGGGCGCCGGCGGCATCACCCCGTACAAGGGCATCGCGGGGGTGAAGAACGGCAACACCACGATGGCCGGCTCCACCTTCACCGGCGCGGCGCAGCGCGGTGACAAGAAGCTGCTGGTCACGGTGATGAACCCGGACACGGGCGGGGTCAACTCCGTGTACGAGGAGACGGCCGAGCTCTTCGACTGGGGTTTCGCGGCGGCCGGGAAGGTGAAGCCGGTGGGCGAACTGGTGCCGCCGAAGAGCGCGGACACCACCTCCCTCGGCTCGCCCGCCAAGTCCCACGAGAACAGTGCGTCGGCGAGCGGGGACGACTCCGGCAGCAGCGGTGTCGGCACGGCGGTCGGCATCGCCGGCGGGGTGCTGGCGGTCCTGGCGGGCGGGGCGTTCGTGGTCAACCGGCGCTGGCCGCGCGGCGGGCGCCGGGGTCAGCGGAGCTAGCTCCGGGCGGGGCGCGGGTCTCCCACACCGCCCCCGCTGCCCTCGTCGGCGGTGCCGCCCTCGGCGTCGCCGGTGTCCCCGCCCTCGCCGCCGTCGTCGCGGGCGGCCGTCCAGGCGGAGCAGAAGAGGAGCAGCTTCGCCGAGAAGTTGATCCACAGCAGCAGGGCGATCGGCACGCCGAAGGCCCCGTACATGCTCTTGCCGGCGACCCCCCGCATATAGCCGCTGAGCAGCAGTTTCAGCAGCTCGAAGCCCGCGGCGCCGATCAGGGCGGCCTGGATCAGGCGGACGCGCGGGGGTTCGACGCCGGGCAGCAGGGTGAGCAGGTAGAGGAGCACCAGGAAGGCGGCCACCACGCCGACGAGGAAGGCGCCGGCCCGCAGCAGGGCGCCGCCCGCGCCCTCGCGCGGGACGCCGAGGGTCTCGCCGAACTTGCCGACCGCGCTGGCACCGAGGATCGACGCGGCGGCCGAGGCGAGCCCCACGCCGCCGAGGCCGAAGAGGACGAGGGCGTCCTTGCCCTTGCGCACGACGGGGTTGCCCTGGTCCTCGTCGTCCTTGTCCCAGACGGCGCGCAGGCAGTCCCGCATGGACCCGACCCAGCCGATGCCCGTGAGCAGGAGCAGGGCGCCGGCGACCAGGCCGATGGTGCCCGCGTTGGCGGCGAGTCCGTCGAGGTCGAGCTGGTCGGAGATGCCGGGGACCTGCTCGGCGAGGTTCTTCTGGAGCTTGGCGAGCTGCTCGGGGCTCAGCAGCGCGGCGCCGACGGCGATGCCCACGGTGAACAGCGGGAAGAGCGCGAGGAAGCTGATGAAGGTGATCGCGGCGGCGAGCCGCGCCCAGTGGACGCGTTCGAGGCGCTCGTAGGAGTGCCAGGCGTGGGTCCTCATCGCGGCGGCCACCAGGGGCCCGATCACGGGGAGTTTCTTCAGCCAGTCCATGGGGGTCACCGTAAATGAGCTGCCGGAAATAGCCGGGATTGCCGGTTTTTGGGACTACGGTCGTCGATTGTGACTTTTCGCGAAGCGCGCCCGCCGGCCCGCCCGATCCACGCCCTGGTCCTGCGCGGGCTCCGTTTCCGCGCCCTGGTGGCCCTGCGGCCCCTGCGTCAGGAGTGGCGCGCGGCCGCGTCGGCGGCGGGCGCCGACTGCGCCGGGACGGGAGCCGGGCCGGTGCCGAAGGGGTACTCGCGCAGTTTGCGCCAGACCCCGTCGGAGCCCTGCTCGTAGAGCGCGAAGCCCTCGCACAGCCAGCCGGCGGCGTAGTCCGCGAGCTCGGCGTACGCCCGGTCCATCGCCTCCTCGGAGATCCCGTGGGCGACCGTGACGTGCGGGTGGTACGGGAACGCCAGCTCCCGGTCGACCGGCCCCTGCGGGTCGCGGACCCGGCCCTGGAGGCGGGTGCAGTCCGGGGCGCCCTCGACGAGCCGGACGTAGACGACCGGCGAGAGGGGACGGAAGGTTCCCGTCCCTTCAAGCCGCATCGGGAAGGACCGGAAGGCCCCGGCGACCTCGGTCAGGTGGGCGCGGATCGCGGGCAGCCGGTCCGCCTCCACCTCGGTCGGCGGTACGAGGGTGACGTGCGTGGGGATGCCGTGCGCGGCGGCGTCCCCGAAGCCGGCGCGCAGCCCCTGGAGACGGCTGCCGTACGGCTCCGGGACCGCGATCGAAACGCCGAGCGTTACGGTCCCCACGTATGTCTCCTCCGTCTGTGTGCGGGATGCTGCCGCCTCAGTGTGGCGCCAGCACCCCCCCGACCGCCAGGGGCGCCGGTCCGTCAGTGCTTCGCGGGCAGGAAACCGAGGCGGTCGTAGGTCTGCGCCAGGGTCTCGGCGGCGACCGCCCTGGCCTTCTCCGCGCCCTTGGCCAGCAAGGAGTCCAGGGTCTCCGGGTCGTCCAGGTACTCCTGGGTCCGCTGCTTGAACGGTGTGACGAAATCGACCATCACGCCCGCGAGGTCCGTCTTGAGCGCTCCGTAACCCTTGCCCTCGTACGCGGCTTCCAGGGCGGGGATGCTCTCGCCCGTGAGGGTGGAGTAGATCGTGAGCAGGTTGCTGACGCCGGGCTTGTTCTCCGTGTCGAAACGGACCACGGCCTCGGTGTCGGTGACCGCGCTCTTGATCTTCTTCTCGGTGACCTTCGGCTCGTCGAGGAGGTTGATCAGGCCCTTGGGCGAGGACGCCGACTTCGACATCTTGATCGCCGGGTCCTGGAGGTCGTAGATCTTCGCGACCTCCTTGACGATGTGCGCCGCGGGGAGCGTGAAGGTGGCGCCGAAGCGCTGGTTGAAGCGCTCCGCGAGGTCGCGGGTCAGCTCGATGTGCTGGCGCTGGTCCTCGCCGACCGGGACGGAGTCCGCCTGGTAGAGGAGGATGTCGGCGACCTGGAGGATCGGGTACGTGAACAGGCCGACGGTGGCGTTGTTCGCGCCCGACTTGGCGGACTTGTCCTTGAACTGCGTCATCCGGCTGGCCTCGCCGAAACCGGTGATGCAGTTCATGACCCAGCCGAGCTGGGCGTGCTCCGGCACGTGGCTCTGGATGAAGAGCGTGCAGCGGTCCGGGTCCAGACCGGCCGCGAGGAGCTGCGCCGCGGAGAGGCGGGTGTTCGCCCGCAGGTCCTTGGGATCCTGCGGCATGGTGATCGCGTGCAGGTCGACCACCATGTAGAAGGCGTCGTGCGTCTCCTGCAGGGCGACGTACTGGCGGATGGCTCCGAGGTAGTTCCCGAGGTGGAACGAACCGGAGGTGGGCTGGATGCCGGAGAGCGCGCGAGGACGATCAGAAGCCATGGCTTCATTCTCTCAGGTGCGGGGGCGCGCTCCGGCCCCGCGCTGGCCGGAACCCTGCCGCCGCCGCGTCCCGGCGCGACCGGGCCCGGACCCGCTCCCGGGGTCCCGCCCGGCCCCTGCCCACGTACCGGGCGGTAGCGGGGCGGCCGGATCCCGCCCCGGCCGAGCGACCGATTCCCTGGGGTGGCCGGATGCCGCCGCCGGGACGGGTACGGTCCCGGCGGCGGCACGGCGGCTACAGCGGGAGTCCGGGCGCCGGGAAGGCGGCCATCAGGTCGCCGACCTCGGAGCGGACGGCGGCGAGGGCCGGCTCGTCGCCCTTGGCGGCCGCGTCCACCGACCGCGAGATCCAGTCGGCGACGACGGGCATGTGCTCCGCGGTCAGGCCGCGGGACGTCAGCGACGGGGTGCCGATCCGGATGCCCGACGGGTCGAACGGCTTGCGCGGGTCGAACGGCACGGTGTTGTAGTTCACGACGATCCCCGCCCGGTCCAGGGCCTTCGCCGCGACCTTGCCCGCCACCCCGCGCGAGGTGAGGTCCATCAGGATCAGGTGGTTGTCGGTGCCGCCCGAGACGAGGTCGAAGCCCCGCTCCAGCAGCGCGGCGGCCAGCGCCTTCGCGTTGGCCACGACCGCGTGGGCGTACGCCGTGAACGCCGGCTGCGCCGCCTCGTGCAGGGCGACCGCGATGCCCGCGGTCGTCTGGTTGTGGGGACCGCCCTGGAGACCCGGGAAGACCGCCTTGTCGATGGCCTTCGCGTGCTCCTCCTTGCACATCAGCATCGCTCCGCGCGGCCCGCGCAGGGTCTTGTGGGTGGTCGTCGAGACCACGTCCACGTGCCCGACCGGGGACGGGTGGGCGCCGCCCGCGATCAGGCCCGCGATGTGTGCCACGTCCGCGACGAGGACCGAGCCCGCCTCCTCGGCGATCGAGGCGAAGGCCGCGAAGTCGATGGTCCGCGGCAGGGCCGTGCCGCCACAGAAGATGATCTTCGGTCGTTCGGCGAGGGCCAGCGCGCGCACCGCGTCGTAGTCGATCCGGCCGTCCTCCGGGCGCACGCCGTACTGGACCCCGCGGAACCAGGAGCCCGTCGCGGAGACCCCCCAGCCGTGGGTGAGGTGCCCGCCCATCGGCAGGGCCATGCCCATCACCGTGTCGCCGGGCTTGGCGAAGGCCAGGTAGACGGCGAGGTTCGCCGGGGACCCCGAGTACGGCTGGACGTTCGCGTGGTCCACCCCGAACAGGCCCTTGGCCCGCTCGACGGCGAGGGCCTCGACCCGGTCGATGTTCTGCTGGCCCTCGTAGTAGCGGCGGCCCGGATAGCCCTCGCTGTACTTGTTCTGGAGCACCGTGCCGGAGGCCTCCAGCACGGCGGCGGAGACGTAGTTCTCACTGGGGATCAGGCGCAGGGTCTCCGCCTGGAGGCCCTCCTCGGCGGCGATGAAGGACGCCAGCTCGGGGTCGGTGGCCCAAAGGGAAGGGTGGCGGCGTGCGGGATGACGGTGGTTCGCGCTCATGGCGGCTCCTCCGGGGTCGATGTCGTCTCTCGTCCCCGCGAGGCCCAGGCGAGCGGCCCTGTGTGCGGTCGTGCGCGCACGACTCCCCCGGAGTTGGTTCTCCGTACGCCAGTCGCCGTGCGTACCGGACACCTTAGCGGGCGCGCCGGAAAGAAGGTTTCTCCGTCCGCGATCCGAGCGACGATAGAAAGGACGCCACCCACGTCACCGGCCAGACGGACGATCGGAGACCCCGTGTCGAGAACTGCTGATGCCATCCGCTCCGCCGACGAGCACAGCGCGCACAACTACCACCCCCTGCCCGTCGTCGTCGCCTCGGCGGAGGGCGCGTGGATGACGGACGTGGAGGGCCGCCGGTACCTCGACATGCTCGCCGGGTACTCGGCGCTCAACTTCGGCCACGGCAACCGCCGTCTGATCGACGCCGCCCACGACCAGCTGGAGCGGGTCACCCTCACCTCCCGCGCCTTCTTCCACGACCGTTTCGCGGACTTCTGCACGCAGCTCGCCGAGTTGTGCGGCAAGGAGATGGTGCTGCCCATGAACACGGGCGCGGAGGCCGTGGAGACGGCGGTGAAGACGGCCCGCAAGTGGGGGTACGAGGTCAAGGGCGTACCGGACGGGCACGCCAAGATCGTGGTGGCCGCCGACAACTTCCACGGCCGCACCACCACCATCGTGTCCTTCTCCACGGACCACGAGGCCCGCGACCACTTCGGTCCCTACACGCCCGGCTTCGAGATCGTCCCGTACGGGGACCTCACCGCGCTCTCCCACGCCGTCACCGAGAACACCGTGGCGGTGCTGCTGGAGCCGATCCAGGGCGAGGCCGGGGTGCTGGTGCCGCCCGCCGGGTACCTGGCCGGCGTACGGGAGCTGACGCGCGAGCGGAACGTGCTCTTCATGGCCGACGAGATCCAGTCGGGCCTGGGCCGGACCGGGAAGACCTTCGCCTGCGAGCACGAGGGCGTCGTCCCCGACGTGTACGTCCTCGGCAAGGCGCTGGGCGGCGGGGTGGTCCCCGTCTCCGCCGTGGTCGCCGACCGGGACGTGCTCGGGGTGTTCCGGCCGGGAGAGCACGGGTCCACCTTCGGCGGCAACCCGCTGGCCTGCGCCGTCGCCCTGGAGGTGATCGCGATGCTGCGCTCCGGCGAGTACCAGCAACGAGCCGCCGAACTCGGCGACCACCTGCACCGGGAGCTGAACCTGCTGGTCGGCGGAGGTGCGGTGACCGCCGTCCGCGGCCGCGGCCTGTGGGCGGGGGTCGACATCGACCCCTCCCGCGGCACGGGCCGGCAGATCTCCGAGAAGCTGATGGAGCTCGGGGTGCTGGTGAAGGACACCCACGGATCGACGATCCGCATCGCACCGCCGCTGGTGATCGGCAAGGAGGACCTGGACTGGGGCCTGGACCGGCTGCGGCAGGTACTGGCGTAGCCGCGCCGGTGTCCGCCGGAAGGTGACCCGGTGCCGTGGCCGGAAAGGTTCACCGGGTCACGGCGCCCGGCCCGGCACTAGAGGATGACGTGGGGCAGGAAGCGGGCGTACTCGTCCGTGACCGGCCCCGCCGATTCCCTGATCCCGAGGCCCGCCGCCTCCTCCTCGACCACCCACGCGCCGAGGACGACCCGGTTGCCGTCGAAGTCGGGCAGCGGCGCCAGCGCCTGGAAGACGTACGTCTCCCCCTCGGCCGGGACGAAGGGCCCGCCCTCCCCGCCCGGTCCGTGGAGGGTGACCCCGGCGCCCTCGCGGCCCAGCAGGGGCTTGGCCGCGTAGCCGGCCGCGTCGGCCCCGGCGAGTTCGCGCGGGCCGTCGAGGTAGGCGGGCAGCAGGTTGGGGTGCTCCGGGAAGAGCTCCCACAGGACCGCCAGCAGCGCCTTGTTCGCGAGCAGCATCTTCCACAGGGGCTCGATCCAGGCGGTGGTGCCGGAGCCGCCCCCGTGGTCGTAGGTGTCCAGGACCTGCGGGCCGAAGGTGTCCTCGGCCAGCCACTCCCACGGGTAGAGCTTGAAGCAGCCGCGGATGAAGCGGAGCTTCTCGTCGACGAACCGGCCCGAGAGGCTGTCCCAGCCGATCTGTTCGACCGACAGGGCGTGGGTCTCCAGGCCGGCCTGTTCGGCGGTCTCCTGGAGGTAGGCCACCGTCATCAGGTCCTCGCCGAGCTCGTCGGTCTCGGAGTGCGCGAAGTGCAGCGGACCGGGCGGCAGCAGCTCCGCCTGGCGTCGCCAGGCCTCGACGAGCCGCTCGTGGAGGGAGTTCCACTGGTCGGCGCCGGGGAAGCGCTCCTCCATCCAGAACCACTGCGGGCTCGCCGCCTCCACCAGGGAGGTGGGGGTGTCGGCGTTGTACTCCAGCAGCTTGGCCGGCCCGTCGCCGTCGTAGCGCAGGTCGAAACGGCCGTAGAGGGAGGGCTGTTCGGCGCGGCGGTGCCAGGACTCGGCGATCAGGCCGGCCAGCTTCGGATCGGTGATGCCGAGGTCCGCGAAGCGGTCGTGCTCGACGATGTGCGCCGCCGCGGCCAGGCACATGGCGTGCAGCTCCTCGACGACCCCCTCCAGCGCCTCGACCTCCGGGAGGGAGAAGGAGTAGTACGCGCTCTCGTCCCAGTAGGGGCGCAGGGAGTCGTCGGGATAGCGGGTCAGGGGGTAGATCAGGCCCTGCTCCTCGACGGTCTGCTGCCAGTCGGGGCGGGGTTCGATGGTGTGCCGCCGCATGGTGCGCTCAGCCGCCGGAGGAGCCGGTGTGGCTGCCGCCGCCGATGCCGCCGCGGGTGACGGACGGCTTGTCGAAGCTGCCGCCGGAGACCTTGCCCTTGCTGACGGAGCCGCCGTAGTAGTAGGTGCCGCGGCCGCCGCTGCTGCACTCCTTCATGTTCAGGTGGTCCAGGGACGACCGGGAGGCACAGCGCTTGTCCGGCTGGTCGCTGCTGCCGCACGCCACGAGGGTGGCGGCGAGCAGGCCCATGCCGCCGAGGGCGACCGCCCCGGAGCGCATGCGGCGGCGCACGACGGCGCGTCCCGCGGTGTCTGTGGTGCCTGTGGTGCCTGTGCTCGCGGTACTGCCGGTTGTGCCTGTACTGCCGGTCGGGCTGCTGTCCATGGCCGACAGACTAGATCGGGGCGCGGGGGGATGGAATCCGGCCGTCGTCACACCCTTGTCACGGGTGCGCGCCCAGGTCGGGGCCTAGAGTCGGTTCGTGTTGATTGGGATGCTTTGCGCGCTGGGCGCGGCCGTCTGCTTCGGTACGGCGTCGGTGCTCCAGGCCGTCGCGGCGCGGACCGCGGAGCCGGGCACGGGCTCGGGGGTGGACACCGCGCTGTTCCTACGGGCCGTGCGGCAGTGGCGGTACCTGGCCGGGCTCGGCCTGGACGCGGTCGGCTTCGTGCTCCAGATCATCGCCTTGCGCCACATCCCGATCTACGCGGTGGGCGCGGCGCTCGCCTCCAGTCTGGCCGTCACGGCGGTGGTCTCGGCGCGGCTGCTGCGGGTACGGCTGTCGGGGCTGGAGTGGGGTGCGGTGGGGGTGGTGTGCGCGGGGCTGCTGATGCTGGGGCTGGCGTCCGGCGAGGAGGGCTCCGAGACCGGGTCGTTCGCGCTGAAGCTGGGGCTGTTGGCGGTGGCGGGGCTGGTACTGCTGGTGGGCGCGGCCGCGGGCCGGCTGCCGGACCGCTCGCGGGCGCTGGTGCTGGGCCTGGCGGCGGGGACGGGCTTCGGGGTGGTGGAGGTGTCCGTCCGGCTCGTCGACTCCCTCTCCCGGCAGGAGCTGCGCAACCCGGCGCTGTACGCCCTGTTGCTGGGCGGCGCGGCGGGCTTCCTGCTCCTCACCTCCGCCCTGCAGCGCGGCTCGGTGACGGCGGCGACCGCCGGCCTGGTCCTGGGCGAGACGATCGGCCCGGCGGTGGTCGGCGTGGCCTGGCTCGGCGACAGCACCCGCGAGGGCTTCACCTGGCTGGCGGTGCTCGGCTTCGCGGTGGCGGTGGCGGGGGCGCTCGGCCTGTCCCGCTTCGGCGAACCGGAGGCCTAGCCGGCCCGGACCGGCCGGGACGGGCGGGCCGGGACGGGCGGGCCGGGGCGGCCGTCCCGGCCGGTCCGGGCCGCGCCGCGCCGGACGGTGTCAGGGCAGGGAGGCGACCAGGGCCGCGAGGGTCGGGGCGAAGGCGCTGTCGGACGGGGTGCCGTAGCCGACGACCAGGGCCTCGCGCGGGGGCATCGCCGAGTCGGGGTGGCGGTAGGTGCCCAGGCCCTCCAGCGCCAGGTCCTGCCAGGCGGCGGACCGCAGCAGGGCCCGCTCCGTGCCCGGCGGGAGGTCCAGCACGGCGTGCAGCCCGGCGGCGACCCCGGAGACGGGGACCCGTCCCGCCACCGCCGCGACCAGCGCGTCCCGGCGGCGCCGGTAGCGCAGCCGCATGCCGCGCACGTGGCGGTCGTAGGCCCCGGAGGTGATGAACTCCGCGAGGGTGAGCTGGTCGAGGGCGCTCGAACTCCAGTCGACCCGGCCCTTGGCCTCCAGCACCTCCTCCAGCAGGTCCGGCGGCACCACCATCCACCCCATCCGCAGCCCCGGCGCCAGGGACTTGCTGGCGGTGCCGAGGTAGACCACCCGGTCCGGGTCCAGGCCCTGGAGGGCCCCGACGGACTGGCGGTCGTAGCGGAACTCCCCGTCGTAGTCGTCCTCCAGGATGAACCCGCCGCTGGTCCGCGCCCAGTCCACCGCCGCCGCCCGCCGCTGCGGGGTGAGGGCGGCGCCGGTGGGGAACTGGTGCGCCGGGGTCAGCAGCACCGCGCCGGTGCGGGGGCCGAGCCCCGCCAGGTCGGGGGTGCGGGCCCCGGCCCCGTCGACCCACAGCGGGCGGGTGCGCAGCCCGGCCCCGGCCAGCAGGTCGCGGTGGATGTCGAGGCTGTACCCCTCCACCGCCACCTCCCGCACCCGGCGCGCCCGCAGCACCGCGCCGAGCAGCCGCAGCCCGTGCGCGAACCCGGAGCACAGCACGATCCGGTCCGGGTCGGCGTACACCCCGCGGGCCCGGGCCAGGTATCCGGCGAGAGCCTCGCGCAGCTCCGGCCGGCCGCGTACGTCGAGCCCGTAGCCGAAGGCGTCGTTGGGGGCGTCGGTGAGGGCCCGCCGGGCGGCCGCCAGCCAGCCGGCCCGCGGGAAACCGCCGAGGTCGGGGGAACCGGGGATCAGGCTGTACGCGGGCCCCCGGCGCGCGGGGCGGCGGACCCGCGCGGTGCCCGCGGGGCGGCGCGGGGTGGCGCGTTCGGCGACCCGGGTGCCGGAGCCCTGGCGGGCGGTCAGCCAGCCCTCGGCGACGAGCTCCCCGTACGCCTCGGCGACCGTGTTGCGGGCGATCCCGAGGTCGGCGGCGAAGGACCGGGAGGACGGCAGCCGGGTGCCCGGCGCCAGCCGCCCGCTCCGCGCGGCCTCCCGCAGCTCCTCCGTGAGCGCGGCCCGCAGCCCGCGCCCGCCCCGTACCGCGGCCGACAGGTCCAGATGGAGGTCGGCCCCAAGAGTGGCCCAAGATCCGGTCATGGATATGGACCATATCCGC
The DNA here is from genome assembly GCF_041862025.1 of Streptomyces sp. AB3(2024). NCBI lineage: Bacteria > Bacillati > Actinomycetota > Actinomycetes > Kitasatosporales > Streptomycetaceae > Streptomyces > Streptomyces sp. AB3(2024). Next base: position 18,370 of record NZ_JBGWAB010000057.1, on the reverse strand, counting down.
GGGCCGCCCGCTCCGTACGGTGGTGCCATGACCAACGAAACGAAGACCGCCGAACTGGCCGCCGAGCACACCCCCCGCATGAACCTCGCCAAGCACGCGCCCGCGTTCTACAAGGCCGTCCTCGGCATGGAGATGGCCGCCGTCAAGGGCCTGGACGAGTCCCTGGTCGAGCTGGTCAAGATCCGCGCCTCGCAGATCAACCACTGCGCCTTCTGCCTGGACATGCACACGAAGGACGCGATCGCGCACGGCGAGACCGTCGAGCGGATCGTGCAGCTCTCCGCCTGGGAGGAGTCGCGTCACTTCTACACGGAGAAGGAGCTGGCGGCGATCGAGCTGACCGAGGCCGTCACCGTCCTGACGGACGGCTTCGTCCCCGACGAGGTGTACGCGAGGGCGGCGACCCACTTCGAGGAGGCCGAACTGGCCCAGCTGATCGCCGTGATCGCGACGATCAACGTGTGGAACCGCATCGGCGTCACCACGCGCAGCGTCCCGGGCCACTACACGGTGGGCATGTACAAGTAGCCGCGCCGCACGTGCCCCGGCCGTCCTGCGGCCGGGGCACGCCCGTGACCCGGTCCGTCACTCCGGCCGGAAGGAGTCCAGGGCCGCCGTCAGGTGCGCGCGCACCGTCGGGGAGTCCGTGGCCGGTCCGGCCGCCAGCAGCGCCCACCGCTTGCCGTCGGTGGCGGTGACGATCCGCTCCATGCCCCTGCGGCGGCCGTGGGACTCGGCGCTGTCGTACTCGTAGACCAGTTCGCAGGCGCCGCCCGCGACCGGTTCGAGGGAGACCTGCCGGTAGGCGGGGGTGCCGTCGTCCAGGCTCTGCGAGGACATCCGCAGCAGCTCGCACGAGCCGGTGGCGGAGTCCTCGGTGACCCGGAAGATCTGCAGCAGGGCGCTGCGGTCACCGGGCGGGCGGTAGAAGGATCCGCTGCCGGTCTCGTCGTGGCTGGGCTGCCAGCCGGTGGGGACGGCAACCGAGAAGCCGCCCTCGTCGCGCACCACGGTGTACCCCGCTCCGGCGCTCGCCGAGGCGGAGGACGTGGCGGAGGACGTGGCGCTCGCGCTCGGGCCCGGCGGGGAGCTACGGGGGCCCGTGGGCTCCGTGGTCCGCCCCTGCGAGGGCGCGCTCGCGGCGGGAGGACCGGGGGCCGCGGACGGCTCGTCCTTCGCGCCCAGCAGCATCCACGCCGCGACGGCCGACCCGCCCGCGACGGCCGCCACGAGCCCCACCAGCAACGGGGTCCGCCACTGCCCGGCGCCGCCGGCGCCACCGCTGCTGCCGCCGCCCGGCGTGTACTGCGGGGGCGGCGGTGGCGGTGGCGGCTGGACCGGGGGGAGCGGAGGGAGCGGCGGCGGGGGCTGCAGGGTCGAGGACGGCTGCGCGGGCCAGAACCCGTACCCGGGCGGCAGCGCGGCCGGCAGGGTCGAGGGCTCGGGTGCGGGCGGCCCGGCGGCCGACGGATCGGCGGCCGGTCCCGGCTGCGCGCCCCACTCCCACCGCTGCGACTGCGAGTTCCACCGGGGGGCGCCGGAGGCACCGTCGGGCGAGGACACCGGTCAGCCCCCCAGCGAGACGAGCGGTTCGCCCGGGGCGGTGGCCGCGCTCACCGACTCCACCAGCGGGGCCCGGCGCACCAGCGCCCCGCGCAGCCGTGCGGCGAGGCCGGGCCGGACCTCACCGGCCTCCTCCAGCTCCCCGGCGGCCTCGTCGAGTTCGGCGTCGAGCGCCGTCCGGTCCTCGCCGCGGGGCAGCCGCACGAGGGCGGCCCGCAGTTCGAGGACGGCCTCCAGCAGCTCCGCGGCGCCGGGCGCCGCCGCTCCCGTACCGCCGTGGTGCACGGTGTCGGTGTGTCCGCTGCCGCCGGTGCTGAAGGCGCTGCCGCTGATCCCGCCGATCCGGACCGAGGGCTCTCCACCGTCATGTGCCACCGTTGCTCCCCTTTCCACCCGTACCGCCGCCGGCGGTGTTGTGGTGTCCGGTGCCGCCGAGGCTGAAGGCGCTGCCGTTCACCGACTGGATGAACACGCCGCCCTCGGCGACGTGGACCGCGCGCTGTGCGAATTCCGCCGTGTGCCAGCCCGCTTCGTGCAGAGCGACGGTAACCCCGCTCACCACCCGGTCCTGACTCGTTTTCAGATACCGGTCCAGGTCCATGAGGTGGAAGAGGGAGCCGTCCTCATCCGCCGCGATCTCCCGCACCGACAGCTCCGGCCCCTCGGGGCGGGCCCCGCCGTGGCAGCCGGTGACGATCCGCCACCAGCCGGCCTTGTTTACCGCCCACACGCACCCGACAGGTGAAAAAACACCAAGGCGCCCCGGTCGGATTCGACCGGGGCGCAAGGGCGTTCGTACGGGTCAGGCGATCAGATCAAACGATCGGACCGGCCGTCCCGCGGGGTGTGGCTCAGATGAGGCCGAGCTCGCGGACCGCGTCGCGCTCCTCGACGAGCTCCGCCACGGACGCGTCGATGCGCGCACGGGAGAACTCGTTGACGTCCAGGCCCTGGACGATCTCGTACTTGCCGTCCTTGGTGGTGACGGGGAAGGAGGAGATGATGCCCTCCGGGACGCCGTAGGAGCCGTCCGACGGGATGCCCATCGAGGTCCAGTCGCCCGCGGCGGTGCCGTTGACCCAGGTGTGCACGTGGTCGATGGCGGCGTTGGCGGCCGAGGCGGCCGAGGACGCGCCACGGGCGTCGATGATCGCGGCGCCGCGCTTGGCGACGGTCGGGATGAAGGTGTCGGCGAGCCACAGCTCGTCGCCCACGACCTCGGCGGCGTTCTTGCCGGCGATCTCCGCGTGGAAGATGTCGGGGTACTGGGTCGCCGAGTGGTTGCCCCAGATGGTCAGGCGCTTGATGTCGGTGACGTCGGCGCCGGTCTTCTTCGCGAGCTGCGAGATCGCGCGGTTGTGGTCCAGGCGGGTCATCGCGGTGAAGCGCTCGGCCGGGACGTCCGGGGCGGCGGCCTGCGCGATGAGCGCGTTGGTGTTGGCCGGGTTGCCCACGACCAGGACCTTGATGTCGTCCGCGGCGTGCGCGTTGATCGCGGCGCCCTGCGGCTTGAAGATGCCGCCGTTGGCGGCGAGCAGGTCACCGCGCTCCATGCCCGCGGTGCGCGGACGGGCGCCCACGAGCAGCGCGACGTTGGCGCCGGCGAAGCCCTGGTTCGGGTCGTCGAAGATGTCGATGCCCTTGAGCAGCGGGAAGGCGCAGTCGTCGAGCTCCATGGCGGTGCCCTCGGCGGCCTTCATGCCCTGCGGGATCTCCAGCAGGCGGAGCTTGACCGGCACGTCCGCGCCGAGCAGGTGGCCGGAGGCGATGCGGAAGAGCAGCGCGTAGCCGATCTGGCCGGCGGCGCCGGTCACGGTGACATTCACGGGAGTGCGGGTCATGGCCTTCTCCGTTAGACAGCTGGCGGTGGGGCGTCCCTGCCCCATGTGCTGGGCCCCAAGTTCTGGGAGGACGCCGCTTCCCTGTCCTTACGAATCTTGACGTGAAGAGACATCCGCGGTCAGGCTATCCGACCCGCGGGGCCCCCAACCCCCGGGTCCCTGTGGTCCACGGCACACGGACCCGCCGGATCGAAGGCGGGACCCGGTCCGGGCCCCGCTCACCGTCCGCCTCCCGAGTACTACTCCACCCGGAAGATCTCCCCCGTCCGGTGCCCCTCGACCGACTTGACGTAGGCGTTCGCCGCGCGGGCGACCGGCACCGCGTCGAATCCGGCGAAGGTGTCCCCGTAGACGCCGAGGGACTCGGTGAACACGGTCGGGCTGACGGCGTTGATCCGCTGACGGCCCGGCAGTTCGATCGCGGCGGCCCGTACGAAGGCCTCGACCGCGCCGTTGGCGAGGGAGGCGACCGAGCCGGTGAGCAGGGGCTCGCGGGCCAGGATGCCGGTGATCAGGGTGAACGAGGCGTGCGCGGGCAGCCGGGGGGCGCCCTGGCGTACCAGCTCGATCTGGCTGACGGCCTTGCCCTCCAGGCCGGCCCGCACGTCGGCGGTGGTGAGCTCGCCCAGCGGGCGCCACGGGACGGAGCCGGCCGCGCAGGCCACCGCGTCGACGGACCCGACCGCCTCGTACATCGCCCGGACGGAGTCGGGGTCGGTGATGTCGACGCGGACGTCCGCGCCCTCGCGGGAGGCGGTGACCACCTCGTGGCCGCGCTCGCGCAGGGCCGTGTGCACCGCGCGGCCGAGCGTGCCGCCGGCGCCGATCAGGACCACCTTCAGGGGATTCATGGCACGAGCATCACCCTCGCCCCAACGTGAAGTCCAGCTACCTTCACTACAGCAATCATTAAGATGAACTCATGCTTGACGTGAAGCGGATGGTCATCCTGAGGGACCTGGCGGAACACGGGAAGGTGACCGCGGTCGCCGAACTGCACCGCGTCACCCCCTCCGCCGTCTCCCAGCAGCTGCGGGCCCTGGAGGCCGAGGCCGGGGCCGCCCTCGTCGAACGGGACGGGCGCGGACTGCGCCTCACCCCCGCCGGAGCCGCCCTGGCCGCCGCCTGCGACCCGGTGCTGGCCGCGCTGGAACGCGCCGAGGGGGCGGTACGGGCCCTCGACGCCGGGCCGGTCGGGGAGCTGCACGTCGGCTGCGCCCCGAGCGCGCTGGCGACGGTGGCCGCCCCGCTGGTCGCCGCCCTCGCCGCACGCCATCCGGGGCTGCGGCCGCGGATCGTGCAGGCCGATCCGGAGGAGGCGCTGCCGCTGTTGCGCGGGCGCCGCCTGGACCTGGCGGTGACCTACGCGTACCCGCTGCTGGGCGCGCCGCCCGCGAGCGGCACCACCGCCGTCCCGCTGTTCGACGACCCGCTCTGCCTGGCTCTGCCCGAGGCCCTGCTCCCGGCCTACGGACGAGACGGGCTGACGGCGCTGCGGGAGGCCGACTGGGTCTCGGCGCCCGCGCCGAGCAGCTGCCGCGAAATGCTCCTGCACGCCTGCCGCAACGCCGGGTTCACCCCGCGGATCGCGCACGAGTGCGCGGACCTGCGGGCCGGGCTGTGGCTGGTCGCGACCGGCCGGGCCGTGTCGATCCTGCCGAAACTGCTGTGCGACGCACCGCCTCCCGGCACGGCGGTGGTGGAACTGCCGGGCCGGGGGCGGGTCCTGGAGGCGCTGGTCCGGGCGGGCACCGAGACCCGGCCGGCCATCGCGGCCGCGCTGGCCGCGCTGGCCGCGCTCCCGGTCACCGGACGGTGAAGCGGACCGCGCTCTCCAGGAAGGGGACGTCCAGCCACGGCTTGGGCTCCATGACCACCGCGAGCAGCGTGATCGCCACGCCGAGCAGCCCGTACGTGATCATGTCCGTGAAGCGGGAACGCACCGCGAGCATGCCCACCGAGGGCAGGAACCGGCGCAGCGCGGCGGCCGCGATGAGGGCGATGCCGATCATCAGGCAGCCGGCCCGCGGATGCCCCGTCGCCGTGGTCAGCAGCCCGGCGGCGGTGGCCGCCAGGACACTGAGCATCGGCCACTGACGGGCGGGCGTGGACACCGCCCCGGGGACGGCGCGCCCGCCGCCCTCGGGACGTACCGTGCCCTCGGTGACGGAGGGGAACCGCCGCGACTTCGCGGCCCCGGCCGTCGACCGCGCCGCCTGCTCGGAGGTCCGCTCCGTCTCCGTCCCGCGCTCCGGCTCGGACTCCGGCTCGGACTCCTGCCCGCGCTGCGGGTCGCGCTCCGGTTCCCTCGGCCGCCCGGCCGCGCCGGGGTCGTCGTGCTCAGCCCGCACTGGGGGTCCGCTCCGCCGCCTCGACCACGTTGACCAGCAGCTGCGCGCGGGTCATCGGGCCGACCCCGCCCGGGTTCGGGGAGATCCAGCCCGCCACCTCGGCCACGCCCGGGTGCACGTCCCCGACGATCTTGCCGTTCTCGTCGCGGCTGACGCCGACGTCGAGCACGGCCGCGCCCGGCTTCACGTCCTCCGGCTTCACCAGGTGCGGAACCCCGGCCGCCGCGACGATGACGTCCGCCTGGCGCAGCAGCCCGGACAGGTCACGCGTACCGGTGTGGCACAGGGTGACGGTCGAGTTCTCGGACTTGCGGGTCAGCAGCAGGCCGATGGACCGGCCGACGGTGATGCCGCGCCCGAGGACCACGACGTGCGCACCCGCGAGCTCGACGCCGTGGTGGCGCAGCAGCTCGACGATGCCGTACGGCGTGCAGGGCAGCGGGCCCGGCTCGTTGAGGACCAGCCGGCCCAGCGACATGGGGTGCAGGCCGTCGGCGTCCTTGACCGGATCCATCAGTTCGAGGACGCGGTTGGTGTCGATGCCCTTCGGGAGCGGCAGTTGGACGATGTAGCCGGTGCAGGCCGGGTTGGCGTTCAGCTCCCGCACGACCTCCTCGATGTCCTCCTGGGAGGCCGTCGCGGGCAGTTCGCGCTGGATGGAGGCGATGCCGACCTCGGCACAGTCCTTGTGCTTGCCGTTGACGTACCAGCGGCTGCCCGGATCGTCGCCGACCAGCAGGGTGCCGAGGCCGGGGGTGATCCCCCGCTCCTTCAGCGCCGCCACTCGGACGGTCAGTTCGGACTTGATCGCGGCTGCGGTGGCCTTGCCATCGAGAATCTGGGCGGTCATACCGCCATCCTCGCGGATGTGGTGGCCCCGGTTCCAGTCGGCGGATGCCGGAATGCGGTCTTGATTGCACTTGCACAACAAGTGGGGCCCTCTGAGACAACCGGCTGGACAAGGCCGGTACGGGCCCACCACGATGACGGTCGGCAAGACGATCGAAAGAGTGCCGCGGGCAGTGCCGGGGGGCGTACCGCAGAAAGCAGATGTCCTCCGTGCGTGCCGTGCGTCCCCGCACTTCACGGAGGAAAGACCCAGATGAGCTTCGGCGACCCGAACAACCCGTACGGGCAGCAGCAGCCGCCGGCCCCACAGGGCCAGCCCGGCTACGGCTACCCGCAGCAGGCCCCGCAGGGCGTGCCGCCGCAGGGCGGCTACGGATACCCGCAGCAGGGCCAGCAGCCGTACGGCGGCATGCCGCCGCAGGCGCCGGGCACGATCCAGGCGAACAACGGCTACATCAACGTCGCGGGTCTGGGCACCGTCCAGGTCGCGACGATGGGCCGCCGCTTCGGTGCCCGTCTGATCGACGGCGTCGCCGTCTCCGTCATCGTGTGGATCCTCATGGCGATCGGCTTCGCCGGGGCACTGGGCCTCGCGGACACGGTCAAGGACTGCGGCACGGACTACGCGTCGGCCACCTACCAGCAGTGCGTCAACGACCAGGCCCAGGCGGCCGGCGGCATGATCGCCGCCCTGTTCGGCATGATCGCCCTCATCGGTATCGCCACCATGCTCTACGAGTGGCTGATGATCGCCTTCGTCGGCGCGACGCTCGGCAAGATGGCGCTGGGCCTGAAGGTCGTCAAGGAGAACACCGGCCAGGCCCCGGGCCTGGGCGGCGGCTTCATCCGCTGGATCATCCCGATCGTCGGCGTCTTCCTCTGCTACATCGGCGCCGTCCTGGTCTACCTGTCCCCGTTCTTCGACAACTCGGGCAAGCTCCAGGGCTGGCACGACCGCGCCGCGGGCACCATCGTCGTCAAGACGAAGTAACCCGCTCGCACACGGCGAAGGCCGCCACCCGCACCAGCGGGTGGCGGCCTTCGCCGTATCCGTGCCTCAGTGGAAGAAGTGGCGGGTACCGGTGAAGTACATCGTCACCCCGGCCTTCTTCGCGGCCTCGACGACCTGCTCGTCCCGGACCGAACCGCCCGGCTGGACCACGGCCTTGATGCCGGCCGCGGTGAGGATCTCCAGCCCGTCCGGGAAGGGGAAGAAGGCGTCGGACGCGGCGTACGAGCCCTGCGCGCGCTCGGCGCCCGCCCGCTCGACGGCGAGCTTCGCCGAGTCGACGCGGTTGACCTGGCCCATGCCGACGCCGACCGAGGCGCCGTCCTTGGCCAGCAGGATCGCGTTGGACTTGACGGCCCGGCAGGCCTTCCACGCGAAGGCGAGCTCGGCCAGCTCCTCGGCGGACAGCGCGTCGCCGGTGGCCAGCGTCCAGTTCGCCGGGTCGTCGCCCTCGGCCTGGAAGAGGTCGCTCTGCTGGAGCAGCGCGCCGCCCGAGACCGGCTTCAGGTCGCCCGGCTGGTGCGGGGTGCCGTCCACCTTCAGGACGCGGATGTTCTTCTTCCTGGCCAGGATCTCGACCGCGCCGTCCTCGTAGGCCGGGGCGGCGATGACCTCGGTGAAGATCTCGGCGACCTGCTCGGCGAGCTCGACGGTCACCGGACGGTTGACGGCGATGACACCGCCGAAGGCCGACAGCGGGTCGCAGGCGTGCGCCTTGCGGTGCGCGGCGGCGACGTCCTGGTCCACGGCGATGCCGCACGGGTTGGCGTGCTTGATGATCGCGACGCAGGGCCCGTCGTGGTCGTAGGCGGCCCGGCGGGCGGCCTCGGTGTCCACGTAGTTGTTGAAGGACATCTCCTTGCCGTGCAGCTGCTCGGCGTTGGCGATGCCGCCCGGACGGCCGTCCGTGTAGAGCGCGGCGGCCTGGTGCGGGTTCTCGCCGTAGCGCAGGGTCGACTTGCGCTCCCACGCGCCCGCGAGGAACTCGGGCAGCGCCACCTCGGGGGACTCCGGGGCGTAGACGTCGGTGAACCAGGACGCGACGGCCACGTCGTAGGAGGCGGTGTGCTGGAAGGCCTCGGCCGCGAGCCGCTTGCGGGCGGTCAGGTCGAAACCGCCGCCCTGGGCGGCCGCGAGGACGTCGGCGTAGCGGGCGGGGCTGGTGACGACGGCGACCGACGGGTGGTTCTTGGCGGCGGCGCGGACCATCGACGGGCCGCCGATGTCGATCTGCTCGACGCACTCGTCGGGGGTGGCGCCGGAGGCGACGGTCTCCCGGAAGGGGTAGAGGTTGACGATCACCAGGTCGAAGGGCTCGACGCCCAGCTCGGCGAGCTGGTTGCGGTGGTCCTCCAGGCGCAGGTCGGCGAGGATGCCGGCGTGCACGCGCGGGTGGAGGGTCTTGACGCGGCCGTCGAGGCACTCGGGGAAGCCGGTCAGCTCCTCGACCTTGGTGACGGGCACCCCGGCAGCGGCGATCTTCGACGCGGTGGAGCCGGTGGAGACGAGCGAGACGCCCGCCTCGTGCAGGCCGCGGGCCAGCTCTTCCAGTCCCGTCTTGTCGTAGACGCTGACGAGCGCACGCCGGATCGGCCGCTGGGTGGTGGTCGGGTCGTTGCTCTCTACGGAGTCTGCGGCGGTCACTGGATTGTTACCTTTCGTCCCTCAATGCGGTAGCCGTGCCGGGCCAGGCGCCCCACGACGTCGACGAGCAGCTGGCGCTCGACTTCCTTGATGCGCTCATGGAGAGCGGCTTCGTCCTCGCCGTCCCGGATCTCGACGACACCCTGGGCGATGATCGGACCGGTGTCCACGCCGGAGTCCACGAAGTGGACGGTGCAGCCGGTGACCTTCGCCCCGTAGGCGAGGGCGTCCCGTACGCCGTGCGCGCCGGGGAAGGCCGGGAGGAGGGCGGGGTGGGTGTTGACGAACCGGCCGCCGAAGCGGTCGATGAAGTTCTTGCCGACGATCTTCATGAACCCGGCGGAGACCACGAGGTCCGGCGCGTGCGCGTCCGTCGCCTCGGTCAGCGCCGCGTCCCACTCCTCGCGGCTGCCGTAGGCCTTGACCGGGCACACGAAAGTGGGGATCCCGGCCTTCTCGGCCCGTTCGAGGCCGGCGATGTTCGCGCGGTCGGCCCCCACCGCGACGACCTCGGCGCCGAATCCCTCGGCTCCGCCGGGGTGCGCGTCGATGGCATCGAGCAGGGCCTGGAGGTTGGTGCCGGAGCCGGAGACCAGCACGACCAGCCGGGAGGCGGGCATGGGAGGCCCTTTCTTACGGGATTGCCGTCGTTCGTCTTGTGTGGTCATACGAAACTTCGGGGTACCGATATACGGGGAACCATACGAAGCCACCGACCGCCTGCAACGATACCGGCACACGGGACCGCCCCCGAGGGACGGGGGGACGGGCGAGCGGTAGCGTCTGGCGTACACCGCACGCCGGGCGCGCGCCCGGCCCACGACACAGGGGAAGTAACGCACTCGATGCCGGACCGCCGTCAGCCCGACCCCTCGACCGACGACAACCCCTTCGCGGCGCCCCCGGAGGGCCGGCCCGACCAGCCGTGGCAGCCCCGGCAGCCGCAGCAGCCCGGCGGCGGCGGCTCCGGCGGCGGCCCGTCCGAGCCCGGGGGCCCCGGGGGCCCGGCCCGTTGGGACCCCATGGACCCGCTCCAGCGGCGCGCGCGGTACGCCCTGCTGGCGGGCATGTGGGGGTTCTTCTTCGGGATCTTCGGGATCCCCTCGGTGGGGCTGCTGTTGGGCGCGCTCGCGATGTATTGGGGCATCAGCGCCCTGCGCGGCCGCCCGGAGACCAAGGCCGACCCCACGACGGGCACCCCGGCCCGGCCGGGAGGCCTGGACTCCCTGGGCCCGGCGGCCCGGCCGCAGCGCGCGGCGGCGGTCGGCGGCCTGGTGACGGCGTCCATGGCCCTGATGCTGGCGGCGAGCTCGTACGCGCTGCAGCTGACGTACAAGGACTTCTTCGTCTGCCGCGACGACGCCCTGACCCGCACGGCGGAACTCCAGTGCAACAACCTGCTCCCGGACAACGTCCTGGGCGACATCCTGAAGGTCCAGCGCTGACCGACCCCGCCGACGCCTCAGCCCCGGGTCCGGGTCCGGGTCCGGGTCCGGGTCCGGGGTGCGGGCCCAATACCGCACCCGCACCCGCACCACCCACGCCGGCCGCATCTCGCCCCGCCGGCGATCGAGGCGCGGGGTCCGGGGCGGAGCTCCGGGAACACCCCGGCCCCGCCGACGACGCTTCAGCCCCGGAATCCGGGACGCGGGCCGCATGCCGCACCCGCGCCACGCCCACCAAACCAAGCCCCGCCGGCGATCGAGGCGCGGGGTCCGGGGCGGAGCCGCCCCGGGAACACCCGGCCCCGCCGAGGCGCGGGACCGCATGCGCGGCCGGTCAGGGCGGAGGCCGCCGCCGGGCCAGCACCCGCACCCCGACCACCGGCGGCAGCAACGGTTCGGCGGGCACCACCACCAGCGGTACCTCGGGAGCATCCGGAGCCGCCGGAGCCACCACGACCGGCGGAGCCACCGGCTCGGGCGGAGCCGCCGGAGCCACCACCACCGGCGGAGCCACCGGCTCGGGCGGAGCCACCGGCTCGGGCGGAGCCACCGGCTCGGGCGGAGCCACCGGCTCGGGCGGAGCCACCGGCTCGGGCGGAGCCACCGGCTCGGGCGGAGCGACCACCCCCACCGGAACCGGCGGAGCCACCGGCGGAGCCACCGGTCGGGTCGCCTCCCGCAACGCCGCCCACCTCAGCTCCCGCACCCCGGAGTCGTGCCACACGTCCTCCCCGCCCCCGCCGGAGGCACCCCGCACCGGCCGGGTCCGCCACACGTGCACCCCCACCGCCAACGGCACCGCCAGCAGCAGCGTCCACCCCGCGGCCGCGCCGCCCACCGCCCACCACACGGGCCCGAAGCCGGCCAGTGCCCGCGACCCGAGCGGCCCGGCCGAAGCCGCCGCCAGGCCCGCCATCGCCAGCCCGCACACCACCGCGCCCAGCGCCGCCGTCAGCGCGGCCTCCCCGGAGGAGACGTCCCGCGCCCGGCGCACCGAGAACCACCCCACGATCAGCCCGGCCGCCACCGGCACCCCGGCCGCCGCCCAGGTGACCGGCGTTCCCGGCCCCTCCGGCGGCAGCGCCGCGAGCAGCGGGAACCTCGGCAGGGCCGGCGCGCCCGCGAAGCCGAGCGGGGTGGCCGTCACCCCGGCCCCCACCGCGAACCCGGGCCCCAGCCCGTACGCCGCTCCCCACACCATGGCGTTGGGGATCAGGGCCAGTGCGAGCAGCAGCACCGCGAACCGCCCGGACCACACCCCGGTCAGCGTCAGGAAGGAGGACTGCACCTCCGCCCCGTGCCACGCCAGCGACGCGCCGACGAGCAGGGCGCCGCCGCCCAGCAGGACGAGGGCCCCGGCCGCGCCCGATCGCAGCGCCAGCGCGTAACGGGGGCGCGCGACGGCCCTCCGTACGCCCCCTGGAATCCAGCCCGGCAGCGGCCCGAGCGGCCTCCCCTTCGCCGACCACACCCCGGCCGCGGCGGCGAGCACCGCCACCAGCGGGACGTGCCATGCGGCGCTGAGCGGATCGGCGGGCATCGGCCCCCCGGCGGCGTACACGGTGGCCAGCGCCCCGACGCCCAGGTAGCCGCAGGTGACGGCGGAAAGGACGACACCGGCCGGCAACGCCTCGTCGGCCTCGTTCCCCTCACCGCCCCCGCCGTCCCCCGACGCGCTGCCGAGCCGGGCCGCCCGCCGCATCAGCAGCACCGGCAGCGCCACCAGCAACAGCGGTGTCAGGCCGACGGGCGCGGGCACCCCGGAGAGGGTCTCGTAGCGGACGAGTTCCGTCCCGTGCGCCATCAGCCACAGCCCCGCGGCGAGGTGCAGGGCGCCGCCCGGACCGCTGTCCGGGTAGGGGGAGCTGATCCACAGGACGATCACGAGCACGGCCAGGAAGCCGAGCCCCAGTCCGGCGGCCACGGCGCCGCCCAGCACACAGGCAGCGGCGGCCGGCGAACGCCGGCGCACACCCGCCCTCGGGACCGTCGGCAACGAGGTCCCGTGTTCGGTCACTTGGGTCACCCCGCCATGGTGCCAACGACACGCGCTATGGGCGGGTAACAGGCGAATGCCCGTGGTGTCGCTCAATATACGTTTATGTACTTTTTCGCGCAGGACTGTCGGGTCGCGGGGAGTGTGGCATGACACAAGGCGTCGAGACGACCTCCGACGCGGAGCTGGGCCTGCCGTCCCCCAAGGAACGCCGCAGGCTGCGCGAAGCGGGCCGGCTGACCCCCGAGGAGGTCGCGGCGACGGTGGGCGTCACCGCGACGACCGTCCGCTCCTGGGAGACGGGCCGCACCGAACCGCGCGGACGCAAGCGAGAGGTGTACGCAGCGCTGCTGACCCGCCTCGCGGAAGCGGAGGGGGAGTCGGAGACGGGGGAGACGGAGGCGGAGGCCGAGGCCCGTGCCCCCCGGGAGGCGGAGCCGGACGCGCCCGCCGTACGGGCCGCCACCACCGCCACCACCACGCCCGAACCGCCCGGCCCTCCCCAACCGACCGCCCCGGAAGCCGTGGACGCTCCCGCCGGGGATACCATCGGCGCAGCCCCCCGGGCCGGCGCCGCAGGCGTACGGGCATTCGCGGCGGGCGGTCTCCCCACGCGCGCGGGCGGGCCCGGTACGCGCCCCCGCCCGGCCGGCAAGGGCGCCGCCCGGCCACCCGTTTCCCTGACCCGCCACGAGACGAAACACCCCGTCAGAACCGGGGCCGGCGGGGGCGGTCCCTCCCCCGCGCCCGCCGGCCCGACGGATCCGCCCCCCTCCGCGCCCCCGCGCACGGACCCCGCCCGGCCCGACCCACGGGCCGGCGCTCCGGCACGCCCCGAACCCACGCAGCCCGACCCCGCCCGTCCCGACCCCACACAGCCCGACCCCGCGCCGCCCGGGGAGTCCGCACAGCCGCCCCCGACGGAATCCGCACGGGCCTTCGACGCCCTCTACCTCTGCGCCGCCCCCGCGCTCGTCCGCCAGACCTACCTGCTCACCGGCCGCCGCGCCCTCGCCCGGCAGTCCGTCGAGCACGCCTTCCGGCAGGCCTGGGGGCGCTGGCCCGAGGTGGCCACCGACCCGGATCCCGTCGGCTGGGTACGGGCCGTCGCGTACGAGTACGCCCTCTCGCCCTGGCGCCGGTTCCGCCGCGCGTACCGCAACCCCGACCCGGGCCCGGTCGAACCCGTCGACCGGATGCTGCTGGACGCCCTGCTCGGCCTGCCGCCCGCGCACCGCAGGACCGTGCTGCTCTACGACGGCATCGGCCTCGACCTGCCCGACACCGCCGCCGAGACCGAGGCCAGCACCCCCGCCGCCGGGAACCGGCTGTTGCGCGCCCACGTCACCCTCGCCGAACGGGTTCCCGGGCTGGCCGACGTACCGCCGGAGAGGCAGTCCGCCGCGCTGCGCGAGCTGCTCGGCGGGCTCCGGCCCGCCGAGCAGCTGGAACCCCGCAGCGCCCCGGCCACCATCCGCGCCCTCACCGAGCGCACGGCCCGGCGGTGGTCCCGGGCGGCGATCTGCCTCACCGCGGCGATCGCCGTGGCGACCGGGTACACCGCCGTCACCGCGCCGGACCGGTACGTGGCCCCGGTCGCGCCGGGCAGCAGCGTCTCCGGGGTCCCCCCGCACAGCGGCCCGCAGCGGCTCACCGACCAGAGCCGGGAGCTCCGGGAAAAGCTCCGGGGCGACCCGGCCTCCGGCCCCGCCCGGATCTCCCCGGCCCTGGAATGAGGAACGGGCGTGGGGCGCGCCCCCCCCGCGGGGGGGGGCCCCCCCCCACGCCCGTACACGTGCGGAAGACGAGAACGACTACTTGGCGTTCAGGATCTCGCGCGCCAGCTTGGCGGTCTCGGTCGGCGTCTTGCCGACCTTGACGCCGGCGGCCTCAAGGGCTTCCTTCTTGGCCTGTGCGGTGCCGGAAGAACCGGAGACGATGGCGCCGGCGTGGCCCATGGTCTTGCCCTCGGGGGCGGTGAAGCCCGCGACGTAACCGACGACCGGCTTGGTGACGTTCTTCGCGATGAAGTCCGCCGCACGCTCCTCGGCGTCGCCGCCGATCTCGCCGATCATGACGATGAGCTCGGTGTCCGGGTCGGCCTCGAAGGCCTCCAGGGCGTCGATGTGCGTGGTGCCGATGACCGGGTCGCCACCGATGCCGACGGCGGAGGTGAAGCCGATGTCACGGAGCTCGTACATCATCTGGTAGGTCAGCGTGCCGGACTTGGACACGAGACCGATCTTGCCGGGCTTGGTGATGTCGCCCGGGATGATGCCGGCGTTGGACTGGCCGGGGGTGATCAGACCCGGGCAGTTCGGGCCGATGATCCGGGTCTTGTTGCCCTTGGCGGTCGCGTACGCCCAGAAGGCGGCGGAGTCGTGCACCGCGATGCCCTCGGTGATGACGACGGCCAGCGGGATCTCGGCGTCGATGGCCTCGACGACGGCGGCCTTGGCGAAGGCCGGCGGGACGAAGAGGACGGAGACGTTGGCGCCCGTCTTCTCCATCGCCTCGGCGACGGAACCGAAGACCGGGACCTCGGTGCCGTCGAAGTCGACGGTGGTGCCGGCCTTGCGCGGGTTCACGCCGCCGACGATGTTGGTGCCGTCAGCCAGCATCAGCTTGGTGTGCTTCATGCCCGTGGCACCGGTCATGCCCTGGACGATGACCTTGCTGTCCTTGTTGAGGAAGATAGCCATGTGAGTCTGTGACCTCTGCCCTTACTTCGCAGCCGCGAGCTCGGCGGCCTTGTCGGCCGCGCCGTCCATGGTGTCCACGCGCTGCACCAGCGGGTGGTTGGCGTCCGAGAGGATCTTGCGACCCAGCTCGGCGTTGTTGCCGTCGAGGCGGACGACCAGCGGCTTGGTGACCGCCTCGCCCTTGTCCGCGAGCAGCTGCAGGGCCTGGACGATGCCGTTGGCGACCTCGTCACACGCGGTGATGCCACCGAAGACGTTGACGAACACGGACTTGACGTCCGGGTCGCCGAGGATGATCTCAAGACCGTTGGCCATGACGGCGGCGGAGGCGCCGCCACCGATGTCCAGGAAGTTGGCGGGCTTGACGCCGCCGCCATTCGCCGACGTGTACGCCTCACCGGCGTACGCGACGACGTCGAGGGTGCTCATGACGAGACCCGCGCCGTTGCCGATGATGCCGACCTCACCGTCGAGCTTGACGTAGTTGAGGTTCTTCGCCTTGGCGGCGGCCTCCAGCGGGTTCGCGGCAGCGTGGTCCACGAACTCCTCGTGACCCGGCTGGCGGAACTCGGCGTTCTCGTCGAGCGAGACCTTGCCGTCGAGCGCGATGACGTCGCCGTTGGCGACCTTCGCGAGCGGGTTGACCTCGACGAGGAGCGCGTCCTCGGCGATGAAGGTCGCCCACAGGGTCACGAGGACCTCGGCGACCTTCTCGGCGACCTCGGCCGGGAACTTCGCCAGCGCGACGATCTCGCGGGCCTTCTCGATGGTCACGCCCTCGTTGGCGTTCACCGGGACCTTGGCGAGCTTCTCCGGGGTCTCCTCGGCGACCTGCTCGATGTCCATGCCGCCCGCGACCGAGGCCATGGCCAGGAAAGTGCGGTTGGTGCGGTCGAGGAGGTACGAGACGTAGTACTCCTCCAGGATCTCCGGAGCGGTCTCGGCGATCATCACCTTGTGGACCGTGTGGCCCTTGATGTCCATGCCGAGGATGTCCGTCGCGCGGGCGACGGCCTCGTCCGGGGTGGCGGCGAGCTTGACGCCGCCGGCCTTGCCGCGGCCGCCGACCTTCACCTGGGCCTTGACGACCGACTTGCCGCCCAGCTTCTCGGTGGCCTCGCGAGCCGCCTCAGGCGTGTCGATGACTTCACCGGCCAGCACCGGTACACCGTGCTTGGCGAAGAGGTCCCTCGCCTGGTACTCGAACAGGTCCACGCGCGTCCGTCCCTTGTCTTCAAAGATTCGCAGTGATTCGCGGTTGTCTGCTATCTGCGTGGGCGTGCCGCGAAGGGCAACGTGACGGCGCTGTCACAGGGGAGGCGCACACGGTGACCGTGGACGCGGCATGTCCGTCTCGCAGGTTATCCCCGTGGGCCGTAGGTCCCTAAATCGCAGATCACACCTGCGCGGTGATACCTGTCACAGATCACCTCACGGTTGAACTGCAACTTCGTGTGATCTGCCGATTTGCGTCAGCGCCCTCACGTGCTGGGCAGGGGCCGCTTCTCCAGTGCCGCCGCCATCACCTCCGGGAACAGGTCGGGGGTGCAGGCGAAGGCGGGCGCGCCGAGTGCGGCGAGCGCCGCCGCGTGTTCGTGATCGTAGGCGGGAGCGCCCTCGTCGGACAGTGCGAGGAGGGTCACGAATTCCACCCCGTCGGCCTTCATCGCCGCGACCCGCTTGATCATCTCGTCACGTATGCCGCCCTCGTGGAGATCGCTGATCAGGACCACGACCGTGTCGGCGGGACGGGTGATCCGGGACCGGCAGTAGGCGAGGGCGCGGTTGATGTCGGTGCCGCCGCCGAGCTGGGTACCGAAGAGGACGTCGACGGGGTCGTCGAGCCGGTCGGTCAGGTCGACGACGGCCGTGTCGAAGACGACCAGGCGGGTCGCGATCGAGCGCATGGACGCCAGGACCGCCCCGAAGACGGAGGCGTAGACGACGGAGGCCGCCATCGAACCCGACTGGTCGACGCAGAGGACGACCTCCTTGCGGACCCCCCGCGCGGAGCGGCCGTGGCCGACGAGACGCTCCGGCACGACCGTCCGGTGCTCGGGCAGGTAGTTCTTCAGGTTCGCCCGGATGGTCCGGTCCCAGTCGATGTCGCGGTGGCGGGGGCGGGCGGTCCGCGCCGACCGGTCGAGCGCGCCCGTCACCGTGGCCCGCGTACGGGAGGCAAGACGCCGCTCCAGTTCCTCCACCACCTTGCGGACCACGGCCCGCGCGGTCTCCCTGGTGGTGTCCGGCATCGCCTTGTTCAGCGACAGCAGGGTGGCGACCAGGTGGACGTCCGGCTCGACGGCCTCCAGCATCTCCGGCTCCAGCAGCAGCGCGGACAGGCCGAGCCGGTCGATGGCGTCCCGCTGCATGACCTGGACCACCGTGGTGGGGAAGTACGTACGGATGTCCCCGAGCCAGCGCGCCACCCGCGGCGCGGAGCCCCCGAGCCCGGCGGACCGCTCCCCCGCGGGCCGTCCGCCGCCACCGCCCCCGTACAGCGCTTCGAGGGCGGCGTCCATCGCGGCGTCCCGCCCGGCCGGCGCGTACCCCGTGCCGTCGGCCTCGCCGCCGCCGAGCACCATCCGCCAGCGCCGCAGCCGCTCGTCCCCCGCGACGGCGTCCGTCGCCGTCGTCCCCCCGGCCGCCGCCGGCCGGTCCCGCTCCGTCATCTGTCCTTCTCCCTCCGCTCGTTCCCTTCTCTTCCGGCACCGCCCCGCCGCCCCTCCGTCCCGGCGCCTCACCCCGCCGTGGCCAGCAGCAGGCGGGCGACGGCCTCCGCCGCGTCCGCGCGGGCCGGGTCGAGGTCCGGGGCGAAGCCCTCGGGGGCGGCGCGGGAGGCGGAGCGTCCCCGCCCGGGGGGGGGGGGGGGGGGGGGGGGGGGGGCGGCCGGGCGCCGCCCCCCCCGCCCCCCCCCCCCCCCCCCCCCCCCCCCCCCCCCCCCCCCCCCCCCCCCCCCCCCCCCCCCCC
>NZ_JBGWAB010000056.1:0-47404 GCF_041862025.1 Streptomyces sp. AB3(2024) | reverse complement strand
CGCCGCCGCGGCCACCGGGGCGCCGCGGCCGGCCGGCCGCTTCAGGCAGCGGGGTCCCAGGCGCCCAGCAGGCGGGACACCGAGCGGTCGAAGACCGCCCCCATGTCGGGCGGCACCGGGTGCACCGGGCCACTCGCCGCGAGGGCCTCGGCGAGCCGCGGGTACTCCCCCGACGCCAGCCGGGAACCTAGCCAGGCCGTCCGTACGCCCTGTTCGGCGGCCTCGCTCCAGGGCAGCGAGCGGGCCCGTTCGGCCAGGGCCAGCTCGCTGCCCACGAACGCCGCCACCGTGCCGTTCACCGCGGCGATCAGCTCCAGCTTCTCGCCGCCGGAAGCCTCCAGCGGCGCCAGGCAGTCCAGGCTGTGCTCCAGGTACCGCAGGGCGTGCGGGCCGAATCCGTAGACCGGGCTCAGCAGTCGCGGCAGCCACGGGTGGCGGTGCATCAGGGCCCGGGTCTGGCGGGCCAGCGCGAGCAGGTCGGCGCGCCAGTCGCCGCTCGGCGGGGTCAGTTCGTACTCACCGCCGACGGTGTCGACCATCAGCTCGTGGAGGTCCTCCTTGCGGGGGACGTAGTTGTACAGGGACATGGTCCCGGCTCCGACACCCGCCGCCACGCGTCGCATGGAGACGGCCTCGATCCCCTCCTCGTCGGCGATCCGCACCGCCTCGGCGGCGATGGAGTCCCGGCTGTGCGCGGGGCGCGGTCCGCGCCCCGCCCGCACGGGGCGGGTCCAGATCACTTCGGGTTCAGCGGGTCGCCCGCCGGCTGTCATCGGTCACATCACCTCGTCGTCTCACCCCCATCTTAGTTACGTACACCGTACGCAGTGAGGTACGGTGCCACACATGACAACTACGTACGCTGTACTTAGTGAAGGTCTGGAGAAGCACTACGGTGAGGTGCGCGCGCTGCGCGGGCTGGATCTGGCCGTGCCGGAAGGCACCGTCTGCGGGTTGCTGGGCCCCAACGGCGCGGGCAAGACCACCGCCGTCCGGATCCTCACCACCCTCACGGCGCCCACCGGGGGCCGCGCCCTGGTCGCCGGCCACGACGTCACCCGCGACCCCGGCGCCGTCCGCCGCACCATCGGAGTCACCGGGCAGTACGCCTCCGTCGACGGGGACCTCACCGGCCGCGAGAACCTCCGGCTCTTCGCCCGCCTCGCCGGGCTGCGCGGCCGGGCCGGGCGGGAGCGCGCCGACGACCTGCTGGAACGGTTCGGGCTCGGCGAGGCCGCCGACCGGATGGCCTCGACCTGGTCCGGCGGCACGAGACGGCGCCTGGACCTCGCCGCCGGACTGATCACCCGCCCCCGGGTGCTGTTCCTGGACGAGCCCACCACCGGCCTGGATCCGGCGGCCCGCGAGCACATCTGGACGGCCGTGCGCGAGCTCGCCGACGAGGGCACCACCGTCCTGCTCACCACCCAGTACCTGGAGGAGGCCGACCGGCTCGCCGACGACATCCTGGTCGTCGACCGCGGCCGGGCCGTCGCCACCGGCACCCCGACCGCCCTCAAGGCCCGCATCGGCTCCTACGCCGAGGTCACCGTCGCGCGGGCGGACGCCCTCCCGGCCGCGGCCGGGGTCCTCGACCGCCTCACGGGCGGGCGGCCCGCCCTGGACGAACAGCGGCTCACCGTCGGGGCGACCGTGCTGGACCCCGGTGTCACCCTCCCGCAGGTGATCCGCGCGCTCGACGCCGCCGGCGTCCCGGTGACGGACGCGAGCCTGCGCCCGCCCACCCTCGACGAGGTGTTCCTGCGCCTCACCCGGGTTCCGCTCCCCGCCCCCGTGAAGGAGAACGCGGCATGACCACCCTGCTGTGGGACGGCGGCGCCGTCCTGACCCGCCAGCTCCAGAAGGCCCGGCACGCCCCGGCGCTGCTCGTGCTGACCCAGACGATGCCGCTGACGATGCTGCTCTTCTTCGGCTACGTCTTCGGCAGCGCGCTCGCCATGCCCGGCTCCGAGTACCGCGAGTTCCTGGTGCCCGGACTGCTCGCCGCGACCGCCGCCAACGGCCTGATGACCGGCATGTTCACGGCCGCGCAGGACGCGCACCGCGGGGTGATGGACCGCTTCCGGACCCTGCCGATGAGCCGGACCGCCGTCCCCCTGGGGCAGACGGCCGCCGACCTGCTGATCACGGCGGTGTCGCTGGTGCCGGTGATGCTGGTGGGACTGGCGATGGGCTGGCGGGCCGAAAACGGACTGCCCGGCGCCGTCGGGGCGTTCGGCGTACTGCTGCTGTTCCGCTTCGCCACCGCGTGGGCCGGGACGTACCTCGGACTGGTGAGCCGGAGCGAGGAGGCGGCGGGGCAACTCGGCAGCGCCACCTTCATCCTGCCGATGCTGTCGAGCGCCTACCTGCCGACGGCCGGCCTGACCGGCTGGCTGCGGACGGTCGCGGAGTGGAACCCGATCAGCGCCGTGGCCACCGCCGTACGGGCCCTGTGCGGCAACGCGGGCGGCGAGACGGCCCCGGGCGCGTCCTGGCCGGCGGCCCACCCGGTGGCCGGGGCGGTGCTGTGGTCCCTGCTCCTGCTGGCGCTCTTCGTACCGCTGGCCACGCGCAGGTTCGCCCGCGGCCGGGACTGACCCCCTCCGGACGAACGGCGAGGGCCGAACGGCGACCGGACGGCGGCGGCGGCACGGCGACTGCACGGCGGCGGCCGGACGGCGGCGGCACGGCGGCGGCACGGCGGTGGCCGGACGGCGACCGGACGCCGGATCCGCGCCGCCCCGGACCGACCGCCGGGGCCGCAGGGGGTGACAGGCCCGGGCCTCCCGGTATAGGCATCGGTGTCATGGACACCGACCCGGCCCCCGCCACCGCTCCCCGCGGCACCGCCCCCGAACCCCTCCCCCTCGCCGGTCTCACGGTCGTCGCCGTCGAGCAGGCCGTCTCCGCCCCCTTCGCCACCCGTCAGCTCGCCGACCTCGGCGCCCGGGTCATCAAGGTGGAACGCCCCGACGGCGGCGACTTCGCGCGGGCGTACGACACCGCCGCCCACGGCCTGGCCTCGCACTTCGTCTGGGCCAACCGCGGCAAGGAGTCCCTCGCCCTCGACCTCAAGGACCCGCGCGGGCTGGAGGTGCTGCACGCACTGCTGGCCGGCGCCGACGTCTTCGTCCAGAACCTCGCGCAGGGCGCCGCCGCCCGCCTCGGGATCGACGCCGCGGCCCTGTGCGCCCGCTACCCCCGGCTGGTCGCCGTGGACGTCTCCGGCTACGGGCCCGAGGGCCCCTACGCCCACAAGCGCGCCTACGACATGCTCGTGCAGTGCGAGGCCGGCCTGGTCTCGGTCACCGGGACGCCCGAAGTCCCCGTGAAGGCGGGGATCCCGGCGGCCGACATCGCCGCCGCCATGTACGCCTTCTCCGGGGTGCTCGCCGCCCTCCTGCGCCGCGGGACGACCGGCCGCGGCGGCCCCGTCGAGGTGTCGATGCTGGACGCCCTCGCCGAATGGATGGGACACCCGCTGCACCACACGATGCACGGCGGGGAGCAGCCCGTACGGACGGGTCTCGCGCACGCCGTGATCGCGCCCTACGACGCCTACCCGACGGCCGACGGGGACCGCGTGCTGCTGTCGGTGCAGAACGACCGGGAGTGGGGGCGCCTGGCGCGGCAGGTGCTGTGGCGGCCCGACCTCGTGGAGGATCCGGCGTACGCGACGAACGCGGCTCGCACCCGGGGCCGGGAGAAGACGGACGCGGTGGTGGCCGAGGCGCTCGGCCGGCTCGGCGCGGACGAGGCGGTGCGGTTGCTGGAGGCGGCCGGGATCGCCTGCGCGCGGCTCAACTCGGTGGCACAGCTGGCCGCGCACCCGCAGCTCGCGGCACGCGACCGCTGGCGGCAGGTGGATTCACCGGCGGGCCCGCTGCGCGCGCTGCTGCCGCCGATCGGGCTGCCGGGTGGTGCGGAGCCGCGGATGGGAGCGGTGCCCGCGCTCGGCGAGCACACCGACGCCCTGCTGCGCGCCCTGGGGATGACGGGCGCGCAGATCACGGCACTGCGCCGGGACGGTGTGATCGCCTGAGGCCGGGGAAACGCCGGGAGGATCCCGGTGGACACCCGGGAGGGGACGGGGCCGGGGGTGCGGCCGGGCCGGACCGGCCGCGCCGCGGGGACGTTTTACGAGCGGCGGCTGCCGAAGAGCGTGCGACGCAGCCTGCGCAGCGGGGCGAACAGCGCGACGCGCGCGCTCCGGCTCCGCTGGACGTGCGTGTGGTCGCGGGAGGTGAGCTCGCGCATCAGCAAGGTCGCCTCGGCCGCCTCGTGGTGCGGGACGGCGGGACCGCCCAGCACGGCGAGATGGCGGTCGAGGCGCGAGCTGACCGCGCTGCTACCGCAGGTGATGGCAGGCACGCGGGGCGGCCTGCTGCGCATTGCTATCTGTTCCATGTCTCTCCCCACCCGTACGAGGGCACCCGGCCCGGGCAGGGTAACCCTATCGCCCCGGCGTCACACTCGGGTATCCCGGTGGTGTGAATTACCCCTGTAGTTACGGGTAGTTGACGATTACTCACCGGAGTCGACCGTCACTCTCCGCAGCATTCGGCCGACTTGGGGAGCCCCTCGGAGGGGTGAAAGGAGAGTGTCGTCACGACGGGGGCCACCCGGCGCGCACTGCGCTAACTTGGAGTGATCACCCGGTGACGCTTGGGGGTTCGCGTGAGTGGGAACGAAGCCGGCGACGCCGCGCGTGTCGTCGCCGGACGCTACCGGTTGCTCGGCCCCCTGGGCCGCGGCGGCATGGGCATCGTCTGGCGGGCCCGGGACGAGGTGCTGGGCCGCGAGGTCGCCGTCAAGGAGGTGCGGGCGCCCGCCGGGCTGGAAGGCGCCGAGGTGGCGCGCATGTACCGGCGCCTGGAGCGGGAGGCGTGGGCGGCGGCCCGCGTCTCGCACCGCGGGGTCGTCACCGTCTACGACGTGGCGAGCGAGGCCGGCCGGCCCTGGATCGTGATGGAGCTGGTGCGCGGGCTCTCGCTGGCGGAGGTGCTGGAGGGCGAGGGCCCGCTGACCCCGCAGCGGGCCGCCCACCTCGGCGAGCAGGTACTGGCCGCGCTGCGCTCCGCGCACGAGGCGGGGGTGCTGCACCGGGACGTGAAGCCCGCCAACGTACTGATCGCCAACGACGGGCGGGTGGTGCTGAGCGATTTCGGGATCGCGAGCCTGGAGGGCTCCTCCGCGATCACCATGACCGGCGAGATGGTCGGATCCCCCGAATTCCTGGCTCCGGAGCGGGCGTTGGGCCAGGACCCGGGTCCGGAGTCGGACCTGTGGTCGCTCGGGGTGATGCTGTACGCGGCCGTGGAGGGCGTCTCGCCGTTCCGCCGGGACACCCCGCTGTCGACGCTCCACGCCGTGGTGGACCACGAACTTCCGCCGCCGCGCCGGGCCGGGGCGCTGGAGCCCGTACTGGAGGGGCTGCTGCGCAAGGACCCACGGGAGCGGCTCGCCGCCGCGGAGGCCTCCCGGATGCTGCGGATCATCGGCGCGGGCGGGACCGTCCGGGCCTCCGGCGGGCCGGTGTCGGGGCCGGCGGCCCCGACGGCCGTCGGGCGCGGGGCGGACGGCGCGTACGGGGGCAGCGGCGCGCCCGCGGGGAGCGGCCCGTACGGGGAGACCCCGGCGGTGGGACCGACATCCGCCCCGGCGCCGCTGTCACCCCCGCCTCCCCGGCAGGGGCGGGCCGGGGTGGTGCTGACCGTCGGGATCACGGTGCTGCTGCTGGTACTGGCCTTGCTGGTGTGGCTCCTGCTGCGGAACACCGGCTCCGGGACGGACGGGGCCGGTGGGGCCGGGCCCTCGGGCTCCGCGGCGGCCTCAAGGTCCGCTCCGGTGACCGCCTCCGGCTCGGCTTCCGTGTCGGCGTCGGCGGGCACCGGGCCCCCGCAGAGCGTCACGCTCTACGTCCACACCGTGCGCCCCGCCTACGCCGGGACCTGCCCGCCGCCCGGGACGCTCGCGCCCGCCTTCACCGGGACGCTGGAGGTGGCGCGCACCCCCGCCGTGGTGGAGTACCGCTGGATCACGCGCGGGGGACCGGCTCCCGCGTCGGACTGGCAGAGCATCGTGTACGAGGCGGACGGGCCCCGGACCCGTCAGTTGGACCACAGCGAGTCCGGGCACCGGGCGGGTGCCACCCTCGCCGACGCGGTCCGGCTGGAGGTGCGGCAGCCCGCCCTGACGGCCTCGCCGTGGCTGGAGTTCTCCGTGACGTGTGCGAAGGAGACCCCGACGGGCGGGGCCTCCTCCCCCGCCGCCTCCGCAACGCCGGGCGGCACGCACCCGCCGGAGCCGACCTCGACGCCCACGCCGAGTCCGACTCCGAGCGGGCAGGCCGGTCCGGGGTAGCGGAGACGGCGCGGGATGGCGCCCCGCCTGTCAGGCCTTGCCGGTGAAGACGGGCAGGTAGCCGCCGGACTGTCCGGCGGCGGTGGGGTGGTAGGACTCCCCGATGTTGAGCCAGTTGACGCTGTGCAGCCACGCGTCGCCGGAGCAGATCTCGTGGCCCGTGAAGGATCCGGCGACCGAGGCGAAGGTGAATCCGTGGTCGGCGGCGCGCTTGGCGATCGCGGCGTTGAGGTAGTCGGACGCGCCGTTGATGGCGGTGCGTTCGCCTTCGGTGAGGCCGGCGACGCAGTTCCCGTTCAGCTTGTAGAAGCGGGGGTAGCCGAGGACGACCACCCTGGCGCCCGGGGCCCGGCCGTGGATGGCGTCGTAGACCTGGTCGAGCCGGCCGGGGAGGGTGGAGTCCACGTACGCCTTGGCCTCGTTGACGCGGCTGACGCAGGTGGATTCGGACTGGAGCACACAGGTCGTCATGACGTCGGAGAATCCGGCATCGTTGCCGCCGATGGTGATGCTGACCAGGTCGGTGCCGGAGTTGAGCGGAGCGAGCTGCCCGGAGAGGACGTCGTCCGTACGGGCGCCCGAGCAGGCGACGAAGGAGAAGGTCTGGGGGGAGTGGGCGGCGGCCCACAGGGCCGGGTAGGCGCGGCTGGTGCGCTTGCAGTCGCCACTGGCGCCGTCGTAGTTGCCGGCGCCGACGCCGGAGGAGTACGAGTCGCCGAGGGCCACGTAGCCGAAGTCGGCCTGGGCGGCGGCCGCCTGTCCGGTTCCGAGCAGGGTGGCGCCGGCGGCGAGGAGCAGGGAGGAGGCGAGGGCTGCGAGGCGCGACAGTCTGATGCTCATGGGGATGGCTCCTTGTGGGGGGTTACTCCTGAGTCCGTGGTACAAGCAGCCGCGAGCTTGTGGAAGTGTCCATGCCAAGAATGTTTCGGGGCGGCTTGGCGCCGGAATCTTCACGCCCGTTGCGTTTGAAGAGGGAACCCGGCCACCCGATCCGGCGAAACACGGGTGCGTGCGGGCACATCGTGCCGGATCATGGGCGCCATGCCAGCAGACCCGCAGGACGCGCTGCCGATTCGCCTGAACGTGGACGACAGTGACTCACCGTCGGATGTCGTCGACGCCCTGTTCCTCGGCCGGTTCGCCTCCGGCGAGCAGCCGTACGCGCAGAGCGTGACGATCGACCGGGTGAAGCCGGAGGCGACGCTGCTGCCGCCGCGGGCCACCGTGCTCCGGTCGGCGCGCGACACCGACCGCAGCGCCACGCTCGCCGAGGGCGAGGGGTGGACCGTGCTCGTCTCCCGCTGGAGCAGGGGCGCCGACGTGACGGTGACCGCGGTCAGCGACGAACTCGCCACCGGGGTCCTCGGCCAGGCCACCGAGGGGGCGCAGGACGAGCCCGAACCGCAGCCCGACAACGTCACGATGGGGTTCTGGTACGTCTCCCCGCGCCGCGGCCCGTACCGCACGACCCGGCAGATCTCCGCGGGCACCTGGGACGAGGTCCGGCCCAACTACACCGCCCCGGTGGCGACGGCGATGGACCGGCTGATGAAGATCACCCCGGACGACATCGCGGGCCGGCTGCTGCTCCTGCACGGACCGCCGGGCACCGGGAAGACCTCGGCGCTGCGGACGCTGGCCCGGTCGTGGCGGGACTGGTGCCAGGTGGACTGTGTCCTGGACCCGGAACGGCTCTTCAACGACGTGGGCTACCTGATGGACATCGCGATCGGCGAGGACGAGGGTTCCGCCAAGGGGCGGTGGCGGCTGCTGCTGCTGGAGGACTGCGACGAGCTGATCCGCGGGGAGGCCCGGCACACGGCGGGTCAGGCCCTGTCGCGGCTGCTGAACCTGACGGACGGTCTGCTCGGGCAGGGCCGCAACGTGCTGGTCGGCGTCACCACCAACGAGGACCTGGAGCGGCTCCACCCCGCGGTCGTCCGCCCGGGGCGCTGCCTGGCCCGCATCGAGGTCGGGCGGCTGACGCGGGGGGAGGCGGTGGACTGGCTCGGCACGGAGGAGGGCGTCTCCCGCGAGGGCGCGACCCTGGCCGAACTCTTCGCCCTGCGCCGCGGCACGGGACCGGCGGCGGTGGTACCGGCACAGCCACAGACGCCGGAGGCGGGCCTGTACCTCTAGCCTCCGGCGGTCACGAGGGGGCGGCTCGGGGCACGCCCCGAACCCGGCCCGCCGGCGGACCACCGACGGCCGAGCCGGGCGGCGGACCTCGCCGCGGCCCCCGGGCACCGGGCCGGACCAACGCCCGCCGGGCCGACACCGGGCGAACCGGACCGCGCGGTGAACCGCTGCGGCGGTAAGCCGGGTCGGCGGCCGGTCAGCGGGCCGCGTAGCGGGCGCGGAGGGCGGACGTGGCGGCTTCGACGGCTTCCGCCTCCGTCAGACCGAGGCGGTGCGCCCGCTCCGCGTACGCCTGCGCGGCCGCGGCCGCCTCCCGGGAGGAACCCTCGGCGGCGGCGACGAACGTCCCGTTGCGGCCCCGCGTCTCGATCACCCCGTCGGCCTCCAGCGCCCGGTACGCCTTGGCCACCGTGTTGGCGGCCAGACCCAGTTCCTCCGCCAGGCCGCGCACCGTCGGCAGTTTGTACCCCGCCGGGAGCTTCCCCGACCGGGCCCGGTCGGCGATCTGCGCGCGCAGCTGTTCGTACGGGGCGGCCGCGCCGGCCGAGCCGTCGATCCTGATCCTGAGGTTGGTCGAGGTCACGCGGCCGATTGTCCCCCATCCCCCGGATAATTCGCAGGCGCGGGGCGCGGCCCCACCCGTAACGTCGGCCGCATGACCGCCCTGATCCGCGACCTGCGCCCCGCCGACCCCGCGGACGCGGAGGCCGTCGTACGCGTGCGCCGCGCCGCCCTCCTCGCCAAGACGGACTCCCTCCACCGGGCCCGCGCGGCCGGGTACACGGAGGCGTTCACCGGCAACGACGCCGGCAACGGGCCGATGCTCGCGATCAACGAGTGGTTCGGGTACGAGATCTGCGCGACCGAGACGCGCTACACGAGGAAGCCGGGAGCGACACGATGACCACGCGGTGGACCGTCACCCTCACCAAAGCAGGCCGCACCAAGATCAGTTATCCGGCGGCGCAGGTGTCCGACGACGGCGACCGGATCTCCGTGCGCGCCCCCTGGGCGGCGGACGGGGTCAAGGACTTCGGCTTCGTGCGCTTCGAGCCGGGCGACGTGTTCGTGGAGCACTTCTGGCGCACGCGCTGGTACGCGGTCAAGGAGGTGTGGAGCGGCGCGGGCGTCCTCAAGGGCTGGTACTGCGACGTGACCCGCCCGGCGGTGGTCCGCGAGGGCGAGATCGTCGTCGACGACCTGGACCTGGACCTGTGGGTGTCGGCGGACGGCGGGTCCGTCCTGCGGCTGGACGAGGACGAGTTCGCGGCGAGCGGCCTCGCCACGAGCGACCCGGAGGCCGCGGCGCAGGCCGTCCGCGCCCTCGACGCCCTCGACGACCAGGCCCGCTCGGCCCCGGGGCTGCCCGCCCTGCTGGTCTGACGGCACCGCGCGGGGGATCCGGGGCCCCTTCCTGTGGGCCCGCTTAGGCCTTCCTTAAGCGGATCCTAAGGATCACCGCGAGGGGCTGGATCCGGGGCCGGCGGCGGTGCGCGCGGGCTAGCTTGGCGGGGCCAGCGAGGGCCGGTGGCGGCGGGAGCCCGCTTGGGGGCGGCGCCGCGCCGCCCGGTTCCGCCGGCGCGCCCCTGCTGTGTGCCCTAAGGAGATCCGCCCATGCCCGCGTCCCGTCGCCGTACCGCCCTCCGTATCGCCGCCGCCGGTCTCGCCCCGCTCGCGGTGGCCGCGTACGCCGCCGGGCCCGCCGCCGCCCACGGTTCGATGACGGACCCGGTGAGCCGGGTGGCGGCCTGCTACGCGGAGGGGCCGGAGTCCCCGAAGTCGGCCGCGTGCAAGGCCGCCGTGGCGGCGAGCGGGACGCAGGCGTTCTACGACTGGAACGCGGTGAACATCGCCAACGCGGCCGGCCAGAGCAAGAAGCTGATCCCCGACGGGCAGCTGTGCTCCGCGGGCAACGCCAAGTACAAGGGGCTGGACCTGCCCCGCGCGGACTGGCCCGCCAGCCCGATGACGGCCGGGGCGCACACCTTCCGCTACAAGGGCACCGCCCCGCACAAGGGCTCCTTCGAGCTGTACGTGACGAAGGACGGCTACGACCCGACGAAGCCGCTGAAGTGGTCCGACCTGGAGCCCGCCCCGTTCGCGAAGGCCACGGACCCGGGCATGCAGAACGGCGACTACGTCTTCAGCGGTACGGTCCCGAAGAAGACGGGCCGTCACCTGGTCTACAGCATCTGGCAGCGCTCGGACAGCCCCGAGGCCTTCTACACCTGCTCGGACGTGGTCTTCGGCAAGGACACCGGGGCGGGTGGCGCCGGTACGGGGACCACCCCCGGCGGCGGACCGAGCACGCGGCCCTCCGCCGGGTCCGGCGCCAAGCCCTCCGCCGCACCCGCCTCGCCCGCCTCGCCCGCCGCCGACGAGGACGCCGCGCCGCCGGCCAAGGCGCCGACGGACCGGCAGATCTCCGACGGCGCGGGCAAGTCCTCCGTGGAGCACCACGGCCACGGCGACAACGACCCGAAGACGAACGGCGCGGCGGGCGCCGTGCCGGTCTCCGTCCCGCTCTCCTCGCCGTCCGCGGACGGTTCCACGGGCGGTGGCCTCGCGCAGACGGGCGGCAACGGCGCGACCCCGGCGATCGCCGTCGCCGGGGCCGGCGCCCTGGCCGTCGGTGCGGCCGTGATGTTCGCGGTGGCCCGCCGCCGGGCGGCGGCGGGCCGTCACGGCCGCTGACGGTCCCTGACGGGCGGTACGGACCGCCTGTGCGTCAGTCGAAGACCGACGCGCAGGTGGTCCGTTCGGCGTGTGCGGGGTCGAGGGCGTTGACCGCCTCGTGCCAGGCGATGCGGTCGGTGAGGCCGATGGTCACGTGCTCGGAGATGTCCAGCGGGCACAGGTCCTGGAGCAGGACGTTGCGTACGTTCGGCCCGTCGAGGAACTGGGTCCGGTAGGGGGTGACCACCTCGTCGTAGCGGGTGGAGATCACCGTGTACTTCACGCCGGGGACGGTGTCGCCGCCCGCGTTCAGCTTGTTCTGGAAGGCGGACCCGGCGATCTGGTCGGCCAGCCCGGGGGTGGCGGTGCTGATCAGGTCCTCGGCGCCGGGGAAGTACGGGAGGAGTTTGGTGAGCCCGGACAGGGTGGTGCCGTGGTTGTCGGGGGCCAGCCCGACGAGCGCGTTGACCTTGGCGCCGCCACCCAGGAACTTCAGGTAGTAGCGGGGCATCATGCCGCCCTGGGAGTGCCCGACGAGGTCGGCCTTGGGGGCGCCGGTGGAGGCCAGCACCCGGTCGACGAAGGTGTCGAGCTGGCCGGCGGACCTGTCGATGGGGCCGAGCCCGTTGAAGAAGGGCACGCCGGGGAGCTGTCCGTAGTCGAGGGAGTAGACACAGTAACCGCGGTGGACCAGGTACGGCGCGAAGCCGAGCCAGTTGTCCACGGAGTTCCCGAAGGTGCCGTGGACGAGGACGACGGGGCGCGGGTGCGCGGCGGAGGGTTTGCAGGACCAGTCGTTCCAGCCGCTGCTGGGGCCGGACGCGGCCTGGGCGGCGCCGGTGGGGGCGACGAGGGCCGCGGCGGCGAGGGTGAGGACGGCGAGCGGGCGGAGCAGGCGTCTCCAGGGCAGCATGGGGTGATCTCCTTGCGGGTCAAGGGGAATGCGTGGGGGTTCGTCCCGTGATCCGGATCACAAGGGGCTGCTGCCAGCTAAATTACGGGCGAGTAGCAAAACAGGGAAGTTACGCGTCGGTAAAAACTGGTGTGTCGAGGCCGTCTCCAGCTCCGCTCCGGAACAATGGACGCCTCCGGAACCGGACTTGAGGTGATCGCGCCCATGCAGAGCGCTCCCGGCGCGGGTACCGCCCTGGCCGCCCCGTCGACGCTGGCGGCCGATCCGCTGGTGGCGGCCGTCACGGAGACCGCCGTACGGGTCCTGCGGCCGCGGGCGGAGCACACCGCCGGGGCCGGGGTGCCGCGCGCGCACCTGGATGCCCTCGCCGCGTGCGGCGCGTACGGGCTGCTCGCATACGAACCGGACCCGGCGGGCGGGCTCACGGCCCGTCAGGTGGTCCGGGAGGTGCACGAGGTGCTGGCGGCCGTCGATCCGTCGACGTGGTTCGTGTGGACGCAGCACGTGCCGGCGGTGAGGGCGCTGCTGGTGGCGGACGGCCCGGACGGGGACGCCGTGCGCGCGCGGTGGCTGCCCGCGCTGCTGGGCGGTGAGCGGCGGGCCACGGCCGGCTACGCCTTCCTGCGCCATCCGCGCCCTCCGGTCACGGCGGAGCGGGTGCCGGGCGGATGGCGGCTCGGGGGGCGGGTTCCGTGGATGACGGGCTGGGGCCTGGCCGACGTGGTCTACGTGGGCGCGGTCACGCCGTCCGACGAGGTGCTGTTCGCGCTGGTGGACTGCGCCGGCCCGGGCGACGGGCTGACCGCCGTCGGCGGGGCGGCCCCGCTGTGGGCGATGGGCGGTACGCACACGGCCTCGGTCGAGCTGCGCGGGGTGCGCGTGCCCGACGCGCGGGTGGTCGGGCGGATGCCGCGGGCCGACTGGATCCGGGCCTACGACCTGGAGAACGCCGACGCCCAGCCGGCCGTCTTCGGCCAGCTGCGGGCGACCGTCGACTTCCTGCTCGGGTCTCCCCCGTTCGAGGAACTCGGCCTGCGCCTCGCACGCAGGACGGCCCGGCTGCGCACGGAGGCCTACGCCCTGCGGGACGGGCTCGCGCCGGGGGAAGGGACCGCCGACCGGCTCGCCCTGCGGGCCGCCTCCCTGGACCTGGCCGTGCGGGCGGCCGCGGCGTGCGTGGTGGTGGCCGGCGGCCGGGCGGTCCAGTTCGGGCACACCGCGGGACGGCTCTCCCGCGAGGCCCAGTTCCACCTGATCCAGGCCCAGACCACCCCCCTGCGCACGGAAACGACCCACCGCCTCCTCCCCGACCTGGACGACTGACCGGGTCGCGCCCCCGGGGGCGCGACCTCGTGAGCCGGGCTTCAGCGCCCCGGAGGCGAAGCCGCCCCCAAAAGGAAGGTCGCGGCGGGGCGGACCGTGCCCGGGCCGAAGCGGGCGTTGGCGCGGTCGACGGCGGCTTCGGCCGTGAGGCGGGATTCGCGGGCGGTGTCCAGGGAGAGCTGGCGGGTGGTGCCCGCGGCTGCGGTGAGGTCCTCGGCGCGGAGCACCATGCCGGTGAGCCGGGCCCGTTGCAGACCGGCCGCGTCCATCAGCCGGTACGCGAGGGTGCGCAGGTCCTCGTCGTGGGCGGAGGGTTCGGGCAGCCGCCGGGACTTCTCCCAGCGGGTGCCGCCGGCGAACTGGAGGGTCAGGGACAGGGAGCGGGCGGCCTGGCGGCGTCCGCGCAGGGCGGCGCCGAGGCGGACGACGAGGGCGAGGAGGGCGGCGCGGGTGTGCGGGCCGTCCAGTTCCTGGCGGGTGAAGCCGGTGCGGACGGCGGCCGAGGGGGGCAGGTCGCGCGGGGTGACCGGGCGCGGGTCGATGCCGCGGGCGCGGTCGGCGACGAGCCGTCCGGACCGTTTGCCGAGGATCCGTTCGAGGACTCCGGGCGGGACCCGGGTGAGCGCCCCGACGGTGTGCAGCCCGTAGCCGCGCAGGGCTTCGGCCTGGCGGGAGCCGAGCCCGTACAGCGCGTCCACGGGGAGCGGGGCGAGGAAGCCGGCCACCGCCGCCTGGTCGTCGGGGACGGTCAGGGTGCCGCCGGGTTCCGGGATCCGCGCGGAGGCCATGGCGGCCACGGCCCAGGTGCCCGCGACGCCGATCCGGACGTCCGTGCCGAGCCGGGCCACGGCGCGCAGCCGGACGACCTCGGCGATGCGGGCGGGGTCGGCGCCGAAGTACCGCTGGGCTCCCCGTACCTGGACGAGGGCGGCCCGGGGCGGCAGGGCCTGGACGACCGGGGAGAACTCGCGCAGCAGGTCGAGGACCTCGCGGTAGCCCTCGGGGGTCAGGGTGGGGGCGCAGCGCACGTGCAGGACGCCCGCTCCGGAGCGGGGGCGGTTCATCCCGCGCTCCCGGGGCTGGAGTGCCACAGCTTGCGGCCGGTGGCGGCGCGGTCCCCGGGCGGCTGGAGGTCGGCCCACGGGTTCATCTCGTAGCCGGTCGGGAGGTGGATGCGGCGGCCGTTGTCGGGGGTCGCCGCGGGCAGGGGGGCGGCCAGGCGGGCCGTGACGGCTCCGAGGCCTTCGCGGGCGCGCAGTTCCGCCAGTTCGGCGAGGTCCCAGGCGGCCGCTCCGACGACGCTCAGGCTCTGCGGTCCGCGCCGCTGGACGACGCCCCGGACCAGGAGCAGGAAGGAGTGGAAGACGGTGTGGGCGCAGGCTTCCTGGCTGTCGTCGAAGAAGGCGAGGTCGACGAGGCCGGTGCCGTCGTCGAGGGTGGTGAAGACGACCCGTTTCCCGGAGCGGATCGGCGGGGTCTGGGTGGCGGCCTTGGCGCCGGCGACCAGGACGGTCCGGCCGTGCGCGGTGTCCCGCAGGCGGCGGGCCGGGACGACGCCCAGTTCGGCGAGGAAGGCCTGGTGGTCCCCCATGAGGTGGCGGGAGGCGTCCATGCCGAGGACGCCGAGTTCGGCGCTGAGCCGTTCGGCTTCGGTGAGGTCGGGCAGTCCGACGGGGGCGGTGGACCGGCCTCCGCCCAGCGGCAGTTGGGTGGAGCCCCGGGCCCCGGCGGCGCGCTGGGCGCCGTGGAGTTCCGCCAGGTGCAGCAGCAGGTCGCGGCGGTTGGCGCCGAAGGCGTCCAGCGCGCCGACCTGGGCGAGGCGTTCGGCGACGGGGCGGCCGGGGTGTGCCCGGTCCCAGAAGTCGCGCAGCGAGGCGTAGGGCCGGCCGGCCTCGATGCGCAGGGCTTCGGCCCCGCTGATGCCGTGGACGTCGGAGAGGGCGAGCCGCAGGCCCCACAGCTCCGGGTCATCGGACACCAGTTCGATGCGGTGGGTGGTCGCCGAGCGGTTCACGTCCAGCGGCAGGACCGGTACGCCCCGGCGCCGGGCGTCGGCCAGCAGCAGCCGCTTGGGGTACATCCCGGGGTCGTGGGTGAGGAGTCCGGCGTAGAAGGCCGCCGGGTGGTGGGCCTTGAGCCAGGCCGACTGGTACGTGGGCACGGCGAAGGCCACGGCGTGCGCCTTGCAGAAACCGTAGCTGCCGAAGGCCTCGACGATCTCCCAGGTCCGGGCGATCACCTCCGCCGCGTAGCCCCGCGCGGCCGCGGTCGCCGCGAACCAGGCCTTGATCCGGCCCTGGGAGTCCGGGTCGGAGAGCCCGCGCCGGACCCGGTCGGCCTCGTCCCGTCCGCAGCCGGTCATGACGTGCACGATCTCGATGATCTGCTCGTGGAAGACGACGACCCCGTAGGTCTCGCGCAGCGCGTCGGCGAGGTCGGGGTGCGGGAAGCGGACCGGGGCCCGCCCGTGCCGGGCCTCGATGAAGGGGCGCACCATGTCGGCGGCCACCGGGCCCGGGCGGAAGAG
Organism: Streptomyces sp. AB3(2024); assembly: GCF_041862025.1. Taxonomy (NCBI): domain Bacteria; kingdom Bacillati; phylum Actinomycetota; class Actinomycetes; order Kitasatosporales; family Streptomycetaceae; genus Streptomyces; species Streptomyces sp. AB3(2024). The sequence continues at coordinate 31,460 of NZ_JBGWAB010000056.1, read as the reverse complement.
GGAGATGTCGACGACCAGGTCGTGGAAGTCCGCCGGCTGGAGCCGGCCCACCAGGTCGCGCTGGCCCGGGGACTCGATCTGGAAGCAGCCCAGCGTCTCGGCGGAGCGGATCAGTTCGTACGTCGGCCCGTCGCCCGGCGGCACCTGCGCCGGGTCGTCCAGGTCGAGTTCCCGTCCCGTGGCCCGCCGCAGCTCCGCGACGGCGTGGGCCATCGCGGACTGCATCCGCACGCCCAGGACGTCGAGTTTGAGCAGTCCGAGGTCCTCCACGTCCTCCTTGTCGAACTGGGACATGGGGAAGCCCTCGCCGCTGGTGGGGACCACCGGGGTGCGGGCGAGCAGGGTGGCGTCGGAGAGCAGGACCCCGCACGGGTGCATGGCGGTGCCGCGCGGGAGTGCGTCCAGGGCCTCGACGAGGTCCCACAGCCGCTCGTACGGCCCGCCGCCCGCCTCGCCCCGTACGTCGCGCAGTTCGGGCAGTTCCTCCAGGGCGGCGCGGGCGTCGCGGGCGCGGATGTGCGGGAAGGCCTTGGCGAGGCGGTCGACGGTGGCCGGGTCCATGGACAGGGCGGCGCCGACGTCGCGGACGGCGTGGCGGACCCGGTAGGTCTCGGGCATGGCGACGGTGGCGACGCGTTCGGCGCCGAAGCGGGCGGTGATCCGGCGGTACACCTCCAGCCGGCGGGCGGACTCCACGTCGATGTCGATGTCGGGCAGGACGCGGCGGCGCCTGGACAGGAAGCGTTCCATCAGCAGTCCGTGCGCGACGGGGTCGGCGTGCGCGATGCCGAGGAGGTGGTTGACGAGGGAGCCGGCGCCGGAGCCGCGGGCGGCCACCCGGATGCCCATCTCCCGTACGTCGTCGACGACCCGGGCGACCGTCAGGAAGTACGAGGCGTAGCCGTGGTGGGCGATGACGTCGAGTTCCTCGTGCATCCGCTCCCAGTAGGCGGGGTCGTCGGCATGGCCGCGCAGCACCAGGCCCGCCGACGCCCGGGAGGTGAGCATCCGCTGGGCGGTGCGGTGGGCGGCGCCGACGAGGCGGGCCTCGGGGAAGTGCACGGAGCCGATGCCGAGGTCGTCCTCGGGGTCGACGGAGCAGGCCCCGGCGGTCTCCCGGGTCCGCGCGAGCAGCCGGCGGGCATCGGCGGGGCGCAGGCCGGCGGCCTCGGCGATCCGGTCGGCGGCCTCGGCCATGCGGCCGGGGTCCTTGAGCCAGCGTTCGCCGCCGTCGAGGGGGCCCCGGGGGTCGACGGGGACCAGGCGGCGGGCGGCGTCGAGGACGTCGGCGACGGGGCCCTGGCCCGGGTCGGCGTAGCGGACGGCGTTGGTGAGCACGGCCGGGACGCCCTGCTCGGCGGCGAAGCCGACGGTACGGGCGGCCAGCCGCAGCGAGCCGGGGCCGGTGCCGGTGCGGCCGTGGTGGACGGCCTCCAGGCGCAGGGCGTCCCCGTAGACCTCCCGCCAGGGCGCGAGCAGCCGGGCCGCCCGGTCGGGGCGTCCGGCGGCGAGCGCCCGGCCGACCTCGGAACCGGGCCCGAGCAGCACGAACACCCCGTCGCCGGACAGTGCCTCCCAGGGCACCATCGGCTGCCGCCCGCCGCCGGGTGCGAAGCCCGTCCCGGCGGACTCCGCGGTCTCCCCCGGCCCGGCCGGGTCCGCGGCGTGGGCGGCGGTGACCATCCGGCACAGCTGCGCCCATCCGGCGGCGCCGTCGCGGGCCAGGAAGAGCGCTCGCGGGGCGGACTCGTCGACGAAGGCCCCGCCCTTGACCGGGACCCGCCTGCGGTACGAGGCCTCACCGGCCCCGCCCGCGGGAGCCCCGGCCCGGGACCCGGCGGGCGGCTCCGCGGGGGACACGGCCAGGTCCACCCCGAACAGGGGCCGGATCCCGGCCTTCGCGGCGGCCTTCGCGAACCGCACCGCGCCCGCGAGGGTGTCGCGGTCGGTCAGGGCGAGGGCGTCCATGCCCCGCTCGACGGCGCGCTCCGCCAGCCGCTCCGGGTGCGAAGCCCCGTACCGCGTGGAGAACCCCGAAACGGTGTGCAGATGCGTAAAACCAGGCACCCGCGGCCTCCTGCTTCGCTCGAATCAACACCTCCCCCGGCTCCACCATAGAGCAATTCGAATATCCGTGCGAAACACTTGTTCGATCATCCATTCGGTCCTCCCCTGCTGCGGCCGGCCCCCGCCGCGTCGAGCGTGAGGGACATGACCCAGCCCACCGAGAGTCCCGCCGCCGAGCCGCCCGGCGGCTTCCTCGCCGAGGTCAAGGACGCCGTGACCGTCCGGGCCGCCCTGCTGGTCCTGGGCGTACTGGCCCTCCAGCTGGCCTTCGTCACCTCGTACATCGGGGCCTTCCACCACCCCGAGCCCCACGAGATCCCGATCGCGGTGGCCGCTCCCGTCGAGCGGGTCGCCCAGCAGTCGGCGCAGCGGCTCGCCGCCCTCCCCGGCAAACCCCTCGACCCCCGCGCGGTCGAGAACGAGGCCGCCGCCGTCACCCAGGTCGAGAACCGGGAGGTCGACGGCGCGCTGGTCATCGACCCGGCGGGCACCACCGACCGGCTGTTCGTCGCGAGCGGTGCCGGGGCCTCGCTCTCCCAGGCCCTGGAGCAGGTCGTCGGCGCGGTCGAGAAGGCCCAGGGGCGCGGCGTCCGGGTCGTCGACGTGGCCCCCGCCTACCGGGGCGACGCCCGCGGGCTCAGTTCCTTCTACCTGGTCATCGGCTGGTGCGTGGGCGGTTACCTGTGCGCCGCGATCCTCGCGATCAGCGCCGGGGCCCGTCCCGCCAACATCCACCGCGCCGTCATCCGGCTCGGCGCGCTCTTGCTGTACTCCCTCGTCGCGGGGCTGCTCGGCGCGGTCATCGCCGGCCCGGTGCTGGACGCGCTGCCCGGCTCGCTCATGGGGCTGTGGGGCCTGGGCACCCTGGTCGTCTTCGCGGTCGGCGCGATCACCCTGGCCTTCCAGGGGCTGGCGGGCGTGATCGGCATCGGGCTGGCCATCCTGCTGGTCGTGGTGCTCGGCAACCCGAGCGCCGGGGGCGCCTACCCGTACCCGCTGCTGCCGCCGTTCTGGAGCGCGATCGGCCCGGCCCTGCCGCCGGGCGCCGGCACGTACGCCGCCCGTTCCATCACCTACTTCCACGGCAACGGCGCCCGCGGGCCGATGCTCGTGCTGGCCGCCTGGGCTGTGGCCGGCGCCGCGATCACCCTGGCCTGCGCGGTCACGCGCCGGGGCAGACCGGGGGCGGCGGTGGGCAGCGGCCTGCCCGACGACGACCCGTCCGTACCCGGCTCCACCGGCGGAACCGGCCACGGACCCGGCCACGGACCCGGCCCCGTGGCCGAACCCGGACGGTGAACACCCCCGGGACGGCGGTGTTCACCCACGCCCCCGCCCACCGGCCGGCAGCCACCGCCCCGGGGCCCGGACGGCCCCCTCCGGCGGGCGGCCGGTTCACCGGCCCGCCGGGTCCGGTCCCTCCAGCAGCCGGGCCGTCCGGGCGGCTTCGGCGTCGTAGACCCGGAAGTCGACGCGCTGTCCGTCCGGGGCCCGGTACTCCAGCACGCGCATGCCCGGCCGCATGCCCTCCCGGACGGCCACCCGGCCGCCCACGGGCACCGGAACCGCTCCGCGCAGCGGGGCCTTGAACTCCGCGCCCGTGCCGTCCGCGCCGACGCCGAGCTTCCCGTAGCCGAAGAACCGCCGGCGCGCCCCCTGTCGCCAGCGTGCCCGGCAGGGGACGGCCACGACGGCGCCGCCCGAGGCGGACGCCGTGCGCGCGGCCGCCCGGCGGGAGACCGTCCTGCGGGCCAGGGTCCCGGTCGTCAGGACGACGAGCGCCAGCAGCACGAACTCGACGAGCGCGTCCATGTCCCCACCCCCTCCTGGGAGCGGAGCCGCCCCGGAGGGGCAGCGCAGGCACACCCGGCGCCGGGATTCAGCCCGCCCGGTGGACGATTTCGCCCGCCACCACCACGGTTTCGGCCACCGTGCCCGGGATCCGTTCCGCCGGGATGCGCAGGATGTCGCGGGAGAGCACCACGAAGTCCGCCGCCTTGCCGACGGTGAGGGAACCGCGTTGCGCCTCCAGGAAGTTGGCGTGGGCGGAGCCCATCGTGTAGCCGTACACCGCCGTCTCCACGTCCACCGTCTCCGCCGGCTGCCACGCGGGGCCCCCGCCGGACAGCGGGCGGCGGGTGACCGCCGTGTAGATGCCGACCATCGGGTCCATCTCGGCGACGTTCCAGTCGCTGGAGAAGGCGAGCACCGCCCCGGCCTCGTGCAGGCTCCGCATCGGCCAGGCCTTGTGCCAGCGCTCCTCCCCCACGTTCTCGGCCCAGTCCTGGCCGGGGCCCGCGATCTCGGGCGCGCAGTGCCGCGGCTGCATGCAGGCGACCACGCCCAGCTCGGCGAAGCGCGGCACGTCCTCGGGGTCCAGGCACTCCACGTGCACCACCTGGTGGCGGGCGTCGCGCGGGCCGTTGACGGCGCGGGCGTGCGCGACGGCGTCCAGGACGGTGCGGATGCCCCGGTCGCCGGTGGCGTGGACGAAGCACTGGAAGCCCCGCGCGTCCAGCTTCGCCAGCAGCTCCGCGAACTCCTCGGCCGGGTAGAAGGTCTCGCCCCGGTGGTGGCCGCAGCCCGCGTACGGTTCCAGCAGCGCGGCCGTACGGGGTTCCACCACGTCGTCGATGTACAGCTTGAGCGGGCCCACCCGCAGCCGGTCCCCGTCGAACCGCCGGGCGGCCTCGGCGAACGCGTCCAGGTCGGCGTCGCCTGTGCCGCGCGGGTGGAACAGGGCGGCGACGATCCGCGAGCGCAGCCGGCCCTCGGCGCGGGCCCGTTCGTACAGTTCGAGGTCGTCGAGGGAGTTCTGCGGTTCGACGACGGTGGTGATGCCGAAGCCGATGGCGTCGTCGAGGCTCCTGGCGAGGCGTCCGTACTGCCGGTCGGGCGAGGCCCACGGCACGCCCAGTTCGCGCAGCGCCCGGTGGCCGTCCCGGGACAGGCCCTTGACGGCGAAGTCCTTGACGAAGCCGGTGGGTTCGCCGGTCACCGGGTCCACGGCGGCCGTGCCGAAGGGCAGGTCCGTACGGTCCCGGGAGACGCCCAGCCGGTGCAGGGCCGCGGTGTTCAGCCAGGCCGTGTGGACGTCGTACGAGAGCACGATCGCCGGGACGTCACCGGTGACCGGGTCCAGGTCCGCGGCGGTGGGCATCCGGCCGCCCGGGATCGCGGAGTAGTCGAAGGCCTCGGCCTCGATCCACCCGGCGTCGGGGTGCTCCGCCCGCCAGGCCCGTATCCGCTCCCGGATGCCCTCCAGGGTGCGCACCCCCGCGAGCTGGACGCAGTCCGCGTCGGAGCCGAGCCGGACGTGGTTGTGGGCGTCGACGAACCCGGGCAGGACCAGCCGGCCGCCCGCGTCGATCCGCTCGGTGTCCGGACCGGCCCAGGCGGCCGCCCCGGCGTCGGGCCCGACCCAGACGATCACCCCGTCGCGGACGGCGAGGGCCTCGGCCTCGGGCAGGTCCGGGTCCACGGTGTGGATCCGGGCTCCGGTCAGCAGCAGGTCGGCGGGGAGGGGACGGGACATGGGTGCTCCAGGGTGCGTGGACGTACGGGGGGGAGGAGGTCAGGCCGCGGGGGCGTGCGCCGGGAGGCGGCGGCGGGCGAGGGCCCAGTAGACGAGCCCGGAGACCACCGAGCCGAAAAGGGTCAGGTCGGCTCCGCCGAGCGGGGCCACGAGCGGTCCCGTCCACAGCTCCGAGTCGCAGGTCAGGGCGGCGAAGACCAGACCGGCGAGGAGGGCGGTCATCCCGGCGGGGTGGTAGCCGGAGCGGTACCAGTAGGTGCCCTGGCGTCCGGCGTGCAGGGCTTCGGCGTCGTAGTGGCAGCGGCGCATCAGCATGTCGGCGAGGAAGACCCCGCCCCAGGGGGCGAACACGATGATCAGGAGGGAGAGGAAGGAGAGCAGCGAGGTGGTGAAGTCGGCCAGGAAGAGCGCGGCGAGCGAGCCGGCGGCGGTGACGGCGGCGCTGATGCCGAGGGCGCGGGCGCGGCTCCACGGGATGCCGAGGACCTGGAGGTTCAGGCCGGAGGAGTAGAGGGTGATGATCGAGTTGGTGACGGAGCCGCCGAGGACCAGGAACAGGAACAGCGGCCGGAACCAGCCGGGCAGCAGGCCCTCGGCTCCGGCGACGGCGTCGGTCATGTCGGTCTGGGTCGCGGCGGCCACCCCGGCGACGCCGAGGGCCACGGAGGAGACGATGCCGCCGAGGGCCCCGCTCCAGGTGATCGACTTCAGGGTGGTGGTGCGGGGCAGGTAGCGGGTGTAGTCGGCGGGCATCGGCAGGTACGAGAACGGCCCGGCGAGCATCACCACGAAGGCCAGGCTCCAGCCGGAGAGTCCGGGCGCGGCGGCCGGGGCGGCGGAGGTGTCGGCGCCCGGCAGGACGAAGACGAGCAGCGCGCCGAAGCCGGCGGCCAGCACGTACGCCGCCCAGCGCTCGGCGAACTGCACGGTGGCGTGGCCCCACAGGGTGACGGCGAAGGTGAGCACGAGGGTGATGGCGAGCGCGAGGGCGCGGGCCGTCTTGCCGTCGGCGAGGCCGGTCTGGGCGAGGAGCAGCTCCAGCGCCAGGGTGCCGACGACGGTGTTGACGATGGTGTAGCCGATGCTCACCACCCAGTTCAGGACCCCGGCGGGGAAGTTGCCGCGGGTCCCGAAGGCGGCGCGGGAGATGACGAGGGTGGCGGTGCCGGTGCGGATGCCGCTGAGTCCGGCGGCGCTGATCGCGAAGAAGGACAGGGCGCTGAGCACGACCACGGCGGTGGCCTGCCAGAAGGAGAGCCCGAAGGCGACGGCGAGGGCGCCGTTGATCACGTAGGTGAAGGTGAGGTTGGAGCCGAACCAGAGCCAGAAGAGGTCCTTGGCGCCGCCGTGGCGTTCCGCGTCGGGAATGGGGTCGATGCCGTGCGTCTCGACGCGGAACACCTCGTCGACGTCGGCTCTCTCCTGTGTCTCCTGCTGTGCCATGACGGACCCCTGACTCTGGCTGACGCCGGCCATGAACCTTGAATGACGTTCTAGGTTCTTGAATGGCATTCAAGATGCGGTGCGGGATACGGCCACGTCAAGACCCTGTCCGGGATAAGGTCTGGCCAAGGAAGATCGGGAAGGCGGGACCGGTGGCGGGAGCGGCGCGGCGGCGCGACGGGCGGATCGCCCAGGAGCGGATGCTCGAAGAGGCCATGGCGGCGATCGCCGAGGACGGCCTGGCCACGCTCACGATGTCCGCGCTGGCGGAGCGGCTCGGCACCAGCGGCGGCCACATCCTGTACTACTTCGGCAGCAAGGACCGGCTGCTGCTGGAGGCCCTGCGCTGGAGCGAGGAGCAGCTCGCCGAGGAGCGCCGGGCGCTGCTGGGCCGGCGGGTGACCGCCTCCCGCAAGCTGGACCTCTTCCTGGAGCTGTACCTCCCCGAGGGGCCGCGCGACCCGCGCTGGACGCTCTGGATCGAGCTGTGGGCCCGTACCGCCTCCAACGAACCGCTGAAGGCCGCCCAGGAGGAGATCGACGAGGGCTGGCAGCGGGACCTGGAGGCGCTCCTCGCCAAGGGGGTGGACCAGGGCAGGTTCGCGCCCCTGGACGTGCCCGCCCGCGCCTCGGAGCTGCTGGCCCTGCTGGACGGGCTCAGCACCCGGGTCGTCCTCGGCCAGCGCGGCGCGGACCGCGACCGGGCCCTGGAGCGGGCCCGGTCGGCGGTGGCCCTGCTGGTCCCGGCCCCGCCGAGGGCGCCGGAGGCGTGAGCGCGGCCGGGAGGCGCCGCGGGGACGCGGAGGGCCCGCCCGGGTCTCGTCGGCCTCCGTGGCGGGAACCCTTCTTTTCGAACTGTTTTCCTGATGGGCCAATTCGACACCCAAAACCGGAAGCAACCGCACCGAAAAAGCCCTTCAACGACAGGGCGAAGGCCCGTTCAGCACCGTTCACATCTTTTTGATCACCGCCTTGACCTGCGCATATGCCAGGGGACCAAAGACTCCTGCGCGCCCGCGAAATCCTTCACAAGAATTTCCCGGGGATGCGGCCTACCGCATTCCCCGGCCGAAGAGCACAATCACCCTGACTGCTCGCGTCGAGCGTGAGGGAGGGAACGCGTGCGCAAAGAAGTGCGCACCGCGGACGGACGCACCCTGGTGGCCGAACGCTGGGGCGATCCGGACGGCAAGCCCGTCCTCCTGCTCCACGGCATGCCCGGCAGCCGCCTGGGCCCGGCGCCCCGGGGCATGGTCCTCTACCAGCGGCGGGTGCAGCTCATCGCCTACGACCGGCCCGGCTACGGCGCCTCCGACCGCCACCCCGGCCGCACCGTCGCCGACGTGGCCCACGACGTGGCCGCCGTCGCCGACTCCTTCGGCCTGGGCACCTTCGCCGTGGCCGGCCGGTCCGGCGGCGGCCCCGGCGCCCTGGCCTGCGCCGCCCTGCTGCCCGACCGGGTCACCCGGACCGCCGCCCTGGTCCCCCTCGCCCCCCGGGACGCCGAGGACCTGGACTGGTTCGCCGGGATGGCCGCCTCGAACGTACGGGAGTACACCACCGCCACCGACGACCCCGAGGAGCTCGCCGCCCGGCTGATCCCCCGCGCCGCCGGGATCCGCCGGGACCCGGGACGGCTCCTGGAGGAGCTTCGCCGGGAGCTGACCCTCAACGACCGCATGATCGTCTCCGATTCGGGCCTGCGGTCGATGCTGCTGCGCAACTACCGCGAGGGGGTCCGGACCTCGGCCTGGGGCTGGATCGACGACATCCTGGCCTTCAGCCGCCCCTGGGGCTTCGACCCCGCCGACATCCGCTCCCCCGTCCTGATCTGGCACGGGGAGCTGGACGTGTTCTCCCCGGTCGGCCACTCCCGCTGGCTGGGCCGCCGCATCCCCGGCGCCACCACCACCATCGACCCGGACGCCGCCCACTTCGCGGCCTTCCGCGCCCTGCCCGACGTCCTCAACTGGCTGCTGCGCGAACTCCCGGCCCCGGCCCTGGGCGAGGAGCAGCCCGCCTAGGGGCTGCCCGGCGGGCTCACGTCTTCCACGGCACCGTCACCGTCGCCGCGATCCGGCTGTGGCTGCGGACGTGATCCGCCGGACAGAACCCCATGGCTACTCGACGGTGATGTCTTCGTAGGTGATCGTCACCTGTTCCGTCGCGGGCCCGGACTCGGAGGCCCCCAGCGACGGCCCCTCCCAGCGGGACGCCCGGGCGTTGCTGAGGTGGATGCGGCGGACGGTCCGCCTCTCCGCGTCCTGCAAGGCGATCGTGATGTTCTGACGGGCGGCGTCGAGCTCGGCGTCGGCCAGGGTGGCCTTGATCCAGTCGGTGAACGCGGTGCTCTTGTCCATACCCCGGGTGATCGTGATCTCGCCGGTCCTGCGCGCGCCCGGCTGCTTGCGGATGAGCAGTTCACCGGTCGGTGAGACCTGCCGGACCTCCACCACGTCCTGCTCCAGCTGGAGTCCCGAGACGCTCTGGACGGTCTCGACCTGGAACTTGCCGAGCTCGATGGCGAAGGTGCTGCTGCTGAAGCCGTCACCGGTCAACACGATGTACGCCTCCCACTGCTCATGACCGAGCGGCCGGCGGTCGTTTCCGCCGGCTCGCCGTACACGCACCCAACGCCACGAGCGCGGGGAGGTCACGCGCGGGGAGCGGGACCCCGGCCCCGGGCTCAAGATCATCGGGTGCAGAATGACCCGTATGTCGATAACGAACACGCCCGAAACGGCCGCGATCGAAGACGCCCCCCTCGTCAGCCGCATCCTGACCCGCGCCTTCGACGACGACCCCATGATGCGCTGGTTCTTCCCCGACGACGCCTCCCGCGAGGAGTCGCTGGGCCGATACTTCACCACCCTCTTCACCCGGCAGTACGTCCACCACGGCGTGTGCGAGCGCACCGGGTCGGCCGCCTCCTTCTGGGTGGCCCCGGAAGCGGGGGCCAAGGCCGTTCCCGACGCCGGGACCATCGAGGAGCTGCGCGGCATCCTCGGTGACCGGGCCGGCCTGTTCGGGGAGGCCGTCGGGGCGGCCTCCGCGCACACGCCGCAGGAACCGCACTGGTACCTCGCGCTCATCGGCGCCGACCCGGCCGCCCAGGGCCGGGGCCACGGCGCCGCCCTGCTGCGTTCGGGGCTGGCCAAGGCCGACGCGGCGGGCCTGCCCGCCTACCTGGAGTCCTCCAAGCCCTCCAACCTCCCCCTCTACGAGCACTTCGGCTTCCGGGTGCGCGCGGAGGTGCCGCTGCCGGGCGGTGGGCCCGTGCTGTGGGGAATGTGGCGCGAGCCGCGCCGGCCGGCCGACGCCTAGTCGCGTGACCCGTCACGTCCGGCCGCGTGCGGCGGGCACCGCCGGGCCGGGCGTGACGCGCGGCAGCAGCCGCTCCACCTGGGTGTCCAGGTGGAGTTGGAGCAGGCGGTGCGGGAAGAAGAACCCGCTGTCCGTCCGGAAGAGCAGCACCCGCTCCTCCGCGGTGTGCAGGAACCGCCGGTACCGGTAGGGGGTGTGCCCCCGGTACGCCAGGATCGCCCGGATCGTCCAGTGCCGCAGGACCGCCAGGCCCCCGAACCGGAAACCCCGCACCACGGCGAACAGCAGCCCCAGCAGGGCGGCCACGAAGCCGGCCGGCCGCAGGTCGTGGCCGGGCACCGCCAGGCCGATCAGCACGATCAGGCCGAGCGCCCCCACGGCCAGCCCGGCGAAGCCGTGGACCAGGGAGAAGCGCACCGTGCGGCGCACGCCCTCGTTGGGGCGCGGGCGGCGGTCCTGGAGCGAGGGTTCGAACTGGTTGCCGACGATGTAGACCAGGCCCAGCAGCGCGGCCGCGGCCGGGCCGATCCACGAGGGTTCCGGGCAGAGCAGGTGGACGACGTAGCCGAGGAGGAACTCGATGGCCAGCCACATGAACAGGGACAACGCACCGCGCACGATGTGGAACTTGGCCTTCGAATAGATCATCCGCTCGCTTCGCCGCCAGGTCCACCGCATCTGCTCCACCGGATCGAAGACATCGGTGAAGGAGGCCTCCATCTGGGTGGCGGCGACCCACATGTAGGCGAGGGCCACCACCACGGCTCCCGGCGCCAACAGGTCGACGTGCGCCACGTAGACCAGCCAGTACACCATGAGGACCATCAGCGGCCCGGTGGCCGCGACGGGACCCACGAGGGCCCCGCGCCGTCGGCCGCCGCCGTCCTCGCCGCCTTCCTCGCCGGCCTCCACCGCCCGCTTCTCCGACTTGTACGCCGTCACGGCGCAGGTGACCCCCATGGTGGCGGCGAGGGCCGCCGCGCCGGAGACGCTGGTGTGCACCACCCCGGCGCGCACCGCCGCCGCCACCCACAGGACGGGCAGCCCGAGCGCGCAGACCGACATGGCGAGGTTCGGGATGATCCGCGGGAGCATCTGCTCCGTGCGCGACAGCCAGCCGAGGTCGAGGCGGTCCAGGTAGAGCACGTGCTCACCGCGCTCGGTCAGGGTCCGGGCCAGCCAGGTGAGCCAGGTCAGGGTCCGCTCGGGAGCCCCGTCCGGCCGCGGGCGCTCGCGCCGCAGGCACTCCCCCACGTAGGCGTCGAAGATCCGGCCGCGCCGTTCGGCGAGGCTGCCGGGCCGGCGCAGGTCGGTCGCGGGCCTGTTGCGGTACGTGACGCGGATGAAGCCGAGCATCATCGGCGACTGGAGCAGCGGCCACAGGTCCGCGTCCTCCTCCAGGGCGGCGTGCACGTCCGCGAGGGCCTCCCGGTCGGCGGCGAGGAAGTCCTGGACGTCCTGCCGGCCCGGGGGCTGGATCTCGACGTAGTGCCGGGAACGGAGGGCGAAGGCGAGACGGCGCAGGTCGGCCTCGTCCGTGCGGCAGCCGACGGCCATCCCCGGGCAGGCGCGGCGCAGGCGCCGCAGTTCCGCGACGCACTTGGACCGGTCCCCCTCCGGCACCTCGTCCAGGCCGTCCAGCACCGGGAGCAGCCGGTGCTCGCTCAGCCAGGTGCGCACCAGCAGGCGGGAGACGTCGCTGTACTGACGGACGATCGCCTCGGCCAGCCACTCCTCCAGCGGTTCGCCCCGGTAGGTGTCCAGGCGCAGGTAGACCGGGACCCGCAGGGGCTCCCCGTCGGCGCCGCCGTCCAGTTCCTCGACGGCCAGGCGGTGTGCGAGCCGGGCGAGTTGGGTGGTCTTGCCCATGCCCGGCTTGCCCAGCAGGACCAGGTCGTCGGTTTCCTCGTAGAGCGCGCGGATGCTCGTCACGTGGGTCGCCACCGGTACGGGTTCGTTCCTGCGGGCCCTCCTGTCCCGGCGGCCGCGCCCGGCGTACTCCTCGCGGCGCGCGGTCAGGACCGCGAACCGCGGCCGGAGGTAGTGGTGGGCCTCGGCCCGCGCGAGTTCGTCGGCCGTCCTGTTCCTGACCTGCTTGACCAGCTTGCGGCGCAGGCGTCCCGCCTGCCGGTCCCGGCGGGTCCGCGCCGGCCAGGTGAACGCCATGACCACCCACGCGACGGCGTTCCGCAGCAGCCTGCGAACGGGGTAGCGGCGGACGTCCGGGGCGGGACCGGGAGCGGACGGCGGGGCGTCCGCGACGGGCTCCGGGGACCCGTCCGCGGCGGCGTCCTCGACCCCGGGCAGCGGCGGAAGGGGTTCTTCCTCCGAGGCGGCCGACCCGGCGCCCGCCGCCATGACCGACGCCGCCACGGCCGACTCCCGCTCGGCGACGGCGCGGTGCCACCGCGGCTCCCACTCGGCGGGGTCCCCGCCCAGCGCCGTCACCATGGACAGGAACGGGGACAGCGAGGGGGGTCTCTTGCCCGAGAAGGACTCCGAGACGTAGGACCGGCTGCAGTGGGCGGCTTCGGCCAGTGCGGTGACGGTGGGGCGTTCGGCCGGGTCCAGTCCTTCGTAGAGCTCGTCGTGGACCCGGCGCATGAGCGTCACCCAGGGCCGTATCTCCGGTGGGGCCGCCGCCGGATCGGGGCGCTGGGGCCCCCGTGGCCGAAAGCCGGCAGATGCTGCCATCAGCTCTCCTCGTTCACGAGCCGTTCATTGGCGTTCACTCGTTCACAGGTGCCGGACGTCCCTGGTCAGCGGGGGTGCGGCGGGCATAGAACGGTGGTCGGTGGGACGCGTCGGCCAGGGCCTCCGCAGCCTGTTCCGGGGCGCCAAGTCCGCCCCGGAGCACTCATATTGGCCATCGGAGCGTCGCCTGTACGGCCAACCGTCAGGTCCGGAGGATTTCTTGACGGATCCGTCGGCCCCGGCGCGTACCCCGCCACCATCCGTCGCCCGTTCGTTCGAGGAGCATGCACATGACCGTCACACGCCTTCTCGCCCCCCTCGGCGGCCTGTTGGCGGCCGGCCCGGTGGCACTGGACGGGGCCCCCTGGTGGGCGGCCGCGACGACGGCCTTCGCCGGCCTGCTGGTCCTGCGGGCCGAGGCCCTCGTCAACGCCCGCAACGAGGCCCGCCGGGGGTTCCACGAACACCGGCTCCTGGGCGAGGTGCCCCGCCGGCAGGCGCTGGCGTACCTGCGCGAGGTCAGGCGGGACCGGTCCGACCCGGCCGCCGACCGGCCCGGACCGCCGTCCGACGCCGGCGCGGGCGCGGGCGGCGGCTCGGGCGGCGGCTCGGGTGCCGCTACGGATACGGATACGGGTACGGGCGCCGGTGCGGCCTGACCGGGCCGGTGTGGGCGGGGCCGCGGCGGTGGGGGGTCAGGCCCCGGTGAGCACCGCCCGGATCGTGTGGCGGGCGGTGCGGGCCATCTCCGGGTTCGTCCGGCGGTGGTACGGCAGGGAGATCAGGGCCTGCGAGAGGGCCCGGCCCCGGCCCCGGGTCCAGGTCGCGTCGTCCACGCCGAGCGCCGCGCGGAAGACCTCACGGGCTCCGGCGGGCAGCAGGTTCCACGCGGGGAACAGATCGCAGGCCGGATCGCCGACGCCGGTGCACCCGAAATCGATCACCGAGGTCAGCCGGCCGTCCCGGACCAGCAGGTTTCCCGGCATCAGGTCGGCGTGCAGCCACACCGGCGGCCCGTACCGGGCGGGGGCCCGCAGGGCCTCCTCCCACACGGCGGTCGCGGCGTCGCAGTCGACGCCCTCCTCCGGGATCCCGCGCAGCGCCTCGATCGCAGCCCGCGTACCGGCGTCGAGCGAGGCGACCGGTCCGCCCCGGTACGCCCGCGGTCCGCCCGGCAGGGTGACCCCGCGCATCGCCCCCACGAAGGCGGCGAGGTCCGCGGCCAGGGATCCGGGCGCGGTCAGCGCCCCCTCGCGGGGGTTCTCGCCCGGCATCCACCGGTACACCGACCAGGGCCACGGGTACCCCTTCGCGGGTTCCCCGGCCCCGAGCACCTCGGGGACGGCCACGGGCAGCCGGGGGGCGAGGCGGGGCAGCCACTCCCGCTCCAGCGGCACGTCCTCGGCCCCGTCCCGCGTCAGGGGGAGCCGTACGGCCATGGAACCGCCGAGCCGGTACACGGCGTTGACGGTGCCGCCGGAGGGGAAGCGGGTGACCTCCAGCTCCGCCCAGTGGGGGAACTGCCCCGCGATCAGGCGGCGTACGAGGTCCTCGTCGTGGTGCGCCGGGCCGGTGCCCGTCCGTCCTGTGCTCATGGCCCCATCCGATCGCCGACGCGTACGGGGGTCAAACGTTTTCGCGGGCCCCGCGGGCCCCGCGGCCGCCGGGGACCCGCGCGGCCCCGCCCCCGAACTCCCCTCAGGCCTCGCCCGCCTCCCGTGCGGCCGCGGCCAGCAGGGCGAGGACCCCGGCGAGGCGTTCCCGCGCGGCAGGGTCCGTCAGGAGGCCGTCGGCGGCGGGCTCCCCGCCGCCGACGGGGACGCGGACACAGGCCTCGTCCACGACGGCGGCGCCGGTGTAGCCGAGCACCGTCCGGAGGGTGGCCGCCGCCCCCTCGCCGCGGCCGGGGGCGGCCGCGTTCACCCAGGCGACGGGCTTGTCGCAGATCTCGGTGCCGCCGACCGTCCAGTCCAGCAGGTTCTTGAAGGAGCCGGGCAGGGTGCCCGCGTACTCCGGGGCGCAGATCAGCAGCGCCGCCGCCCCGGCGATCGCCGCGCGCAGTGCGGCCACCGGGGCGGGCAGCGGGTCGTGGTCGTCGTCGGGGCTGAAGTGCGGGAGCCCGCCGAGGCCTTCGTAGAGGACCGCCTCCATCGGCTCCGGGGCCAGCGCGGCCACCTCGTGGGCGGTGCGCAGCACACGGTCGTTGGAGGACCCGGCGCGCAGGCTTCCGGACAGCAGCAGGATCACGGGGGGTGTGGGCATCCGCCCAACCTACCGACCTGCGGTGACGCGCGTCCCGGGCGCCCCCGGCGGTCCCCGGGCGCCCCTGCCCGGAAATTGGATCTTGCATTCCGGCGAACGGCCGAATGCGCCCTCTTGAGAATTGCGCCACGCTTTCTATAGAACGCTTGACCAGGCGTCATGTCTCGGTTGCCAATGGGGTGTGGGCGAGTAAAGTCCACGCTTGACAGCAGTGACGCACTGGTGCCATTCCCCCCCCCATTTCAGATGGCCTCCCCGAGGACGGTGTCGTGAACACTTCCGCAACCCCCCCGACCAGCCCGGACAAGGACCGCCGGGTCCCGCTCACGCGGATCGACGCGCGCAGCGCTTCCGCCGCCGCGGTGATCGGCCGGGTCCTCCACTCGGAATCCGGTCGTCACGTTCAGACACCGATCTTCAACTCTGCGCTCTGACGGAGAAGTACGCGCTCTAGACTGGTGGAATGACCGGCCTGATCGCATTCCGCGAGATCGTCCTGAAGGTTCACAGCAGATGCGATCTTGCTTGTGATCATTGCTATGTCTACGAACACGCAGATCAGAGCTGGCGAGCCCGGCCGAAAGTGATCTCCCCCGGGGTCGTTTCCCAGACCGCGTCGCGGCTCGCCGAACATGCCGGTGCCCATGAACTCCCCTCCGTCACGGTCATCCTCCACGGAGGGGAACCCCTGTTGGCGGGTCCGGACCGACTACGGCTCGTGTGCGAGGAGTTCACCCGCGCGCTCGCCGGTACGGCCGCCCTCGATCTGCGGATCCACACCAACGGCCTCCAGCTGAGCCCCCGGTACCTGGACCTCTTCGCCGAGTACGGCGTCCGGGTGGGCATCTCCCTCGACGGGGACCGCGCGGCCAACGACCGCCACCGCCGCTTCGCGGACGGCCGTACGAGCCACCCCCTGGTGCTGGCCGCCGTCGACCTGCTCCGCTCCGCGCCCTACCGCCACCTCTACCAGGGCCTCCTGTGCACGGTGGACGTGGCCAACGACCCCGGCGCCGTCCTGGACGCCCTGGTCGAACTGGAGCCGCCCCGGATCGACTTCCTGCTCCCGCACGCCACCTGGCAGACCCCTCCGGTCCGGCCCGACGGCGCGCCCGACGCGTACGCGCGCTGGCTGCTGCGGGTCTTCGACCGCTGGGACCGGCTGGACCGGCCGGTGCCCGTACGGCTCTTCGAGTCCCTGCTGTCCACCCTGCGCGGCGGGCCCAGCCTGACGGAGTCCCTGGGGCTGGCCCCGACCGACCTCGTGGTCGTCGAGACCGACGGGACGCTGGAGCAGGTCGACTCCCTCAAGACCGCCTTCGAGGGAGCCGCCGCCACCGGCTTCAACGTCTTCGACCACCCCTTCGACCTGGTCGCGGCCCATCCCGGGGTACGGGCCCGGCAACAGGGCCTGGCGGGCGTCAGCGCTACGTGCCGGCGCTGCCCCGTCGTACGTTCGTGCGGCGGCGGGCTCTACACCCACCGCTACGCGGAGCCGGGCGGCTTCGACAACCCCTCCGTGTACTGCTCCGACCTGCGCGAGCTGGTGGACGGCGTGGAGGGCCGCACCGCCGCCCGGGAGACGGCCCCGGAGCTGGCCGACGCGGACGCGCTCGCCCGGTCGCAGGAGGAGCTGACCCGGGTCCTGCTGGCCCGGCTGCACGCCGACCTCGCGCCGGACCCCGACCGGGCGCGGGCCTGGGAGCTGCTGGCCGCGGTGGAGGCTGCCGGGCGGGCGGGCGCGGACGCGCTGGACGCCGTACTGGACCATCCGTTCACCCGGACCTGGGTGCTGGAGGCCCTGGAGGCCCTGCGGGAGGGGCGGGCGGACGGGCCCGGCGCGGCCCGCCGGCTGGCCGCGCTGGCCGCCGCGGCGGTGCTGCGGGGCGGACTGGAGCTGCCGGCGGAGGTGGCCTACCGGGACGGCGAGGTGTACCTGCCGACGCTGGGCCTGCTGCGGCTCGGGGAGCCCGGCACGGACGGGCGGGCCTCGCTGCACCACACCGGCGAGGGGTACGCCGTACGGGACGGGCGCACCGAGCACCGCTTCGGCCCGGAGGCGGGGGACGCGCGCTGGCTGCCCGTACGGACCTGGTCTCCGGGTCCGGGGGCGGACCCGGTGGCCCTGGAGGACCTGGACCCGTACCGCAACTGCTTCGCCCGCCCGCCCCGGCTGCGGCTCGGCGCCGGCGAGGCGCGGGAGTGGGGCGGCCGGCTCGACGCGGCCTGGGCGCTGCTGCACCGCACCGTCCCCGTGTTCGCCCGTGCGGCGGCCGTGGGGCTGAGCACCCTGACCCCGCTGGCGGGCGGCCCGCGGGCCGTCGGCTGGGGCGAGGCCGGGCGGCACGGGCCGGGCGCGCTCGGGGTGCCGTACGGCGCCGGGGTACGGGAGACCGCGCTGGCCCTGCTGACCGGGCGGCGACGGGCCCGGCTGCGGGCGCTGACGGAGGTGGCCGACCTGTACGCGCTGGACGGGGCCTGGCAGCACCCGTCGCCGTGGCGGACCCGCCCGGTCCCCGTGTCGCGGCTGCTGGCCGACGTGCACGAGCGGGTCGCGGTGGAGGCGTACCGGCGGGCCACCACCACGCACGAGCCCGACGGGGCGGACCGCATCCACCGCGCCCTCGACCGGCTGTCGGGGGCGGCCGAGCTGACGGTGACCGGCAAGCGGCTCGTGGAGGAGCTGCGCTGGGAGCTGAAGGCGGCGGACGCGTGACGGCCCCCGGCCCCGGGCCCGCCCGGACCGACGGACCACCCGGCCGGACCGACGGACCGCCCGGACCGCCCCCGCCCGAGCGGTCGTTACCGGCGGCCCCGCCCGTCGGGGTCCTCGCACTGGCCGTACAGCTCCGCCTCCTCGGGGTGCGCCCCCGTCAGCGGCTGCTGGTGCACGCCGCCCTGCGCGGGACCGGTCTGCGGGCCGAGGCCCTGCGCGACGCCCTGCGGGGGGTGCTCGGCCCCGGCGGCACCCTGGTGGTCCCCGCCTTCACCGCCTCGAACTCCCTCACCTCCACCTCCCACCTGGCCCGGATCGCGGGCCTGGGCGAGCGGGAGGTGAAGGAGTTCCGCTCGCGCATGCCCGCCTTCGATCCGGAACGCACGCCCGGCGAGGGCATGGGCGTCCTGTCCGAAACGGTCCGCACCACCCCGGGGGCCGCCCGCAGCGCCCATCCGCAGACCTCCTTCGCGGCGCTCGGGGCCGACGCGCACCGGCTCTGCGCGGAACACCGGCTGGAATGCCATCTGGGCGAGGACTCCCCCCTGGGAAAGATGTGCTGGGAGGGAGGACAGGTACTCATGATCAATGTGGGATTTTCGACCTGCACCGCTTTCCATCTCGCGGAGTATCGAATTCCGAAGCCCCCCTTGCGCATGTACGACTGTGTGGTGAAGGTGAACCTGCCGGGGGGCCCGCACGGGGGAGGACAAGAGGGGGCGTGGACCTCGTACGAGGACGTCAGACTGGACGACGGTGATTTCGCGGAGATCGGCGGGGCATTCCCCGATTCCCGGGTGCGCCGCGGCCGGGTGGGAGGGGCACCCGCCGCGCTCTTCTCGATTCCGGACGCCGTCGATCACGCCCTGGACTGGATGACCGAAAACAGACGCTGATTGACTGAACGATGAGGGGATGTGGCGAAGCAGCTCCGGAATGATGTTTCTTCGCTCGCATCTTCGGGACGGGGGTCGTGTGCCCGCATCAGTGCAGCCCTACTTTTTTCTCAGTTATGCCCATACGCCGAGGTTCGGGCCGGGAGGACCCGATCCCGACATGTGGGTGGAGCGCCTGTTCCGTGATCTCTGCAACCACATCATGGCGCTGACCGATCTGCCCGCGGGGTCCGAGGCCGGCTTCATGGACCGGGAGATACGCAGCGGCGAGGGCTGGTCGGAGCGGCTCGGGGCGGCACTCGCCACCTGCCGGGTCTTCGTCCCCCTGTTCTCGCCGCGGTACTTCGCCAGTGAGATGTGCGGGAAGGAGTGGTTCGCCTTCGCGCAGCGCGCCATCCAGCACGGCGCGCTCAGCAACCAGCGGGCCGAGGCCATCGTCCCCGCCCTGTGGGTTCCCGTGCCGCCCTCACAACTCCCGGGCCCGGCCGAGCGGTTGCAGTTCAACCACAACACCTTCGGCGAACGCTACGTCACCGACGGGCTGTACGGGCTGATCAAACTCCGCGGGTACGCCGAGCAGTACGAGCAGGCCGTCTACGAGCTGGCCCGGCGGATCGTGCGGGTCGCCGAGACGGTCCGCCTCGACCCCGTCCGCCCGCTCGACTACCGGCTGGTGCCCAGCGCCTTCGGCCCCGCCGGGGGGCGGGGCGCCGCCGGACCGGGCGGCGGCCCCGCCCGCACCCTGCACGTGACCGTCGCCGCCGCCTCCCGGCACGACCTGCCCGCGGGGCGCAGCCCCGAGTACTACGGGGAGAGCGCCCTGGAGTGGAACCCGTACCACCCTGTGTCGCAGATGCCCATCGCGTACGTCGCCGAGGACCTCGTCAAGAACCTCAACTACCGGACCACGATGTCCTCCTTCGACGACGAGGCCGGACACTTCGACAGCAAGCAGCCGCCCACCCGGCCGGAGATCCTGATCGTCGACCGCTGGGCGGTGGAGGACGAGCACCGGCGCCAGCGGCTCGCCGCCTTCGACCAGGAGCACCGCCCGTGGATCAACGTGGTCGTGCCGTGGAACCGGTACGACCACCAGAGCCGGGCGAAGGAGGCGGAGCTGGCACGGCGGCTGGAGGAGACCCTGCCCGTCAAGATGGGCCAGGGCCGGGCCGCCTGCCGGGCCGCCGCGAACGGCGTGGCCAACATGGAGACCCTCGGGCAGATCCTGCCGCAGGTGGTCGAGGCCGCCGCCCAGCAGTTCCTCAGACACGCCCAGGTGTACCTGCCGGCCGGGAACACCCACACCGAACGCCCCCGCCTGCTGGGGCCGATGGGCATGGGCGGACCGCCCGCACCGCCTCCGGCGCCCTTCCCGCCCACCGCACAACGCGGGCACGCCGGCCGCACCGGCTCCGGCGGGACCGACGGGCCCGACACAGACACCGACAGCACCGACACCGACCGGGGGGACGCGGATGACAGCCAGTCGTGACAGCCGAGGCGGACGCATCGTCACCTTCTATTCCTACAAGGGCGGAACCGGCCGCACGATGGCCCTGGCCAACACCGCCTGGATCCTCGCCGCCAACGGCAAGCGGGTCCTGGCCGTGGACTGGGACCTGGAGGCCCCGGGCCTGCACCGCTTCTTCCACCCCTTCCTCGACCCCTCCACCCTCGGGGCCACCACCGGGGTCATCGACCTGATCAGCGAGTACGCCTGGGCGGCCACCAGCCCCGTGCAGCGCGCCGACGACTGGCACAAGGACTACGCCCGGATCCAGCCGCACGCCGTCTCCCTCACCCCCGAGAACCTGGGCTGGGAGTTCCCCGACGGCGGCACCCTGGACTTCGTCTCGGCGGGCCGGCAGAACCGCGAGTACTCGGCGACCGTGTCCACCTTCGACTGGGACAACTTCTACGACCGGCTCGGCGGCGGCCTCTTCTTCGACGCCCTGCGGGCCGACATGAAGAAGAACTACGACTACGTCCTGATCGACAGCCGCACCGGGCTGTCCGACATCGCCGACATCTGCACCGTCCACCTGCCCGACGTCCTGGTCGACTGCTTCACCCTCTCCGACCAGTCCATCGACGGCGCCGCCTCCGTCGCCCGGCAGATCGACGAGCGGTTCAACGACCGCGGCATCAAGATCTACCCGGTCCCGATGCGGATCGACGAGGGCGAGAAGGAGAAGGCCGACGCGGGCCGCGCCCTGGCCCGGATCAAGTTCGACCGCTTCCCGAACGGCCTGGTCGGGGACGAACTCACCTCCTACTGGGGCGCGGTGGAGATCCCCTACCGGCCCTACTACGCCTACGAGGAGACCCTGGCCACCTTCGGCGACGAGGCCGGGCTCACCAACTCCCTGCTCTCCGCCTTCGAACGGCTCACCACGGTGGTCACCGGGGGCGAGGTCACCTCCATGCCGGCCATCGGCGATGAGGTCCGGCTGCGGATCCGGGACGCCTTCACCCGCCGCCGCCCGGCCCTGCCCGCCGACCTGTTCCTCTCCTACGTCGCCGAGAACCGGATGTGGGCCGACTGGATCGAGTCGGTCCTGACCCGGGCCGGCTTCCGGGTCGTCCCCCGGGACGTCTCCGCCGAGCGGGTGCCCGACGCGGCGGCCGCGGGCGCGCCCGGCGACACCCTGGGCGCGGGCATCAGCATCGACACCGCCGCCCGGACCGTGGTGCTGCTCTCCAGCGCCTACCTGAAGTCGGCGCGGGCCGTGGACGTGTGGAACCGGGCCGCCGCCGAGGACCCGACCGGGGGCCGCCGCCAGCTGGTGCCGCTGCGGGTGGGCGACGTACGCCTGGCCACGCCCTACATCGACCGCAATCCGGTGGACCTCTTCCGCCTCGACGAGGTGCACGCGACCACCGCCCTGCTGCGGGCCGTGGAACGCCCCATGGCGCTGCCCGACAGCGTCGCGAGCGCCTCCCAGCCCGGCCCCCGCTTCCCGGGGACGGTCCCGAAGATCTGGAACGCGCCGCCCCGCAACCCCGGCTTCACCGGGCGCAGCATCGTCCTGGAGCGGATGCGCGACCAGCTCGGCGGCGGCATGGCCGTGGTGCTGCCGCAGCCGCAGACCCTGTACGGACTCGGCGGCGTCGGCAAGACGCAGGTGGCGCTGGAGTACGTGCACCGGTTCATGGCCGACTACGACCTGGTCTGGTGGATCTCCTCCGAGCAGACCGACGACGTGGTGGCGGCCCTCGCGGAGCTGGCCGTACGCCTGGGCGCGCAGACCGGCGAGGACATGTCGGCCGCCTCCCAGGAGGCGATCGACCTGCTGCGGCGCGGGGTGCCGTCCTCGCGGTGGCTGCTGGTCTTCGACAACGCCGACGATCCCGAGACGCTCAAGCGGTTCTTCCCGCCGGGCGGCCCCGGGCACGTGCTGGTCACCTCGCGCAACCAGTCCTGGTCGCAGTACGGGGACGCGCTGCCGGTGGACGTGTTCCTGCGCGAGGAGTCCATCGAGCACCTCCAGCGCCGGGCACCGGGGCTGACCAAGGACGACGCGGAACAGGTGGCCGTCGCGGTGGGCGACCTGCCCCTGGCCGTCGAGCAGGCGGGCGCGTGGATCGCGGAGACGGCGACGCCGGTGTCCGCGTACCTGGAGCAGCTGGCCCAGCAGGCCGCGCGGGTGCTGGGGCTGAACCAGCCGCCCGGGTACCCGGAGCCGGTGGCGGCCACCTGGAACGTGTCGATCGAGCGGCTGCAGTCCCGCTCCCCCGCAGCCGTGCGGCTGCTCCAGCTGTGCGCCTTCTTCGCGCCGGAGCCGATCTCGGCGAACCTCCTGTACAGCAAGGAGATGATCGACGCGCTCAAGCCGTACGACTCCTCGCTCCAGGAGAAGCTGGTGCTGGGCCGGGTGATCCGGGAGATCGGCCGGTTCGCGATGGCCAAGGTCGACCAGGTCAGCAACAGCATCCAGGTGCACCGTCTGGTGCAGGCGGTGATCCGGGCGCAGCTGTCGGAGGAGGAGCAGCGCGAGGCCCGGCACGCGGTGCACCGGATCCTGGCGGGTGCGCGGCCCGATGACGACGAGCCGATAGACAACCCGGCCACCTGGCCGCGGTTCAACACGATCTGGCCGCACCTGAGCCCGTCCGAGGCCCGGTTCTGCAAGGAGCCGGAGACCCGGCGGCTGCTGATCGACCGGGTGCGCTACCTGTGGAAGCGCGGTGACTTCAAGGCGGCGTACGCGCTGGGCGAGGAACTGCGCGAGTCGTGGCGGGAGATGCTCGGCAGCGACGACCTCCAGTACCTGTACCTGCGTTTCCACCTCTCCAACATCCTGCGGTCGCAGGGCCGGTTCGTGGAGGCGAAGGAGCTGGACGAGGTCACGCTGGAGCGGCAGCGCACCGCGCTGGGTCCCTCGCACCCGCACACGTACATGACCACGAGCGGCCTGGCGATGGACCTGGGCGCGCTGGGCCGGTACGGGGAGGCGATGGAGCTGGCGACGGCGGCGCACGAGGGCTTCGGGCAGATCTTCCACGAGGCGCACCCGCGCACCCTGGCCGCCGCGAACAACCTGGCGCTGAACCTGCGGATGGTGGGGCAGTACGCGCGGGCCAGGGAGATCGACCAGGAGGTCTTCGACCGGCGCACCGAGGTGCTGGGCCCGGACCACCCGTACACCCTGTCCTCGGCGCAGAACCTGGCCCGGGACCTGCGCGAGGTGGGCCGCTACGACGATTCGGTGCAGCTGCTGAGCCGGACGTACGACATCTACAAGCGGACGCTGGGGCGGGCGTTCCCCGGCACGCTGTCGGCGGCGAAGAACCTGGCGGTGTCGCTGCGGCGGGCGGGCGAGCTGGAGGACGCGCTGCGGCTGACGACGGCCACGCGCAACCGGTACCGGGCCAAGTACACCTCGGTCAATCCGGACCTGCTGGCCTGTGAGCTGAACCTGGCCTCGGACCTGTTCGCGACGGGCGACCCGGGCGCGGCGCGGGACCTGGCGCAGGAGGTGGTGGACGAGTACGTGAAGGTGCCGGGCGAGAAGCACCCGTACACCCTGGCGGCGCTCAACAACCTGGCGGTCTTCCACTGGGGCACGGGCGCGGCGGAGACGGCGGAGCCGATGCTGCGCCAGACGATCCGCAGCATGCGCGAGGTGCTGGGCGACAACCACCCGCACACGGTGTTCGCGCACCTGAACCTGGCGAACGCGCGGGCCGACCTGGGTGATCCGGAGGGTGCGCTGGAGCTGGAGCGGATCGCGGTGATGCGGCTGCGCGAGGCCCTGGGGGCACACCACCCGGAGACCCTGGCGAGCGCGTCGAACATGGCGGTCAGTCTGGACATGATGGGCCGCAAGGAGGAGGCGGCCCGGGTGCGGGCGGAGGCGGTGGCGGAGCTGACGCGCCTCCTCGGGGAGGACCACGGTCTGACCCGGTACGCCCGGGACGAGCGGCGGGTCCACCGGGACCTGGAGCCGCTCGCGGTGTGATCCGACGGGGGGCGGCGGGGGCCCCGCGGACGCGGGGTCCCCGCCGCCCGCCACCCGACATCAGGGGGGCGCTGTGACCGACAGCATGACCTTTCGCAACGAGGACCTGCCGGCCCTCTTCCACCACACCGACCAGGCGGCGGTCTCCCGGCAGCGGGAGTCCACCCAGGCGACCCGCGCGCAACTGCTGCTGCTGGTCGCGGCCGCCGGGGCCGCCGCCCTGCCGTCCGGGCCCGCCGTGGGCTCGCTGCACGTGTTCGGGGCGATCAGCGCGCTGGCGTACGCGGGGGTGCTGGCCGTGGGCGTGCGGGCGACCCGGCGGCGGGCCCGTCCGCAGTGGCAGCTCAACCGCAGCGCGGCGGAGTTCATCAAGTCCCTGGCCTGGCGCTACGCCGTGCACGGGGCACCTTTCGGCAGCGAGGTGGCCGGGGCGGAGGGGATGTACCGGGCGCGGCTGGAGAAGGGGCTGGACGAGCTCCGCAAGATGGGCTGGGAGGATCCGCGCAAGGCGGGCCTGGTGCCGGAGGGCGGGGAGGTCACCGGGGCGATGAACCGGCTGCGCGGGCTGGAGTACGCGGTGCGCCGGGAGACGTACGTGCGGGACCGGCTGATCGAGCAGCGCAACTGGTACCGGCGCAAGACGGAGGGGTCGCGGCGGGCGACGGCGCTGTGGTCGTGGACGATCGTGCTGCTGACCTGTCTGGCCCTGCTGTTCGCGCTGGTCGGGGCGTTCGGTACGGGTTCGGGTCCGGTGCCGGCGGGACTGTTGAGCGCGGCCGCGGCGGCGGCGATCGCCTGGAACGAGGTGCGGCGCCACCATCCGCTGATCGAGGCGCACACGCTGATCGAGCAGGACCTGGCGGCGATGATGGTCGTGATGCAGACGACGATCACGGAGGCGCAGTGGCCGTCCTCGGTGTACGAGACGGAGCGGTACGTCTCTCCGCAGCACACGGACTGGCTGGCCCGGCACAGCAGTTGAGGGGCGGGCGGGGCGTGGCTCAGTCCCGGGTCACGCCCGCGCGCCAGATGACGGTGACGGGTTTTCCGAGGGCCCGGGCGTAGGAGACGATCTCGGCGGTGCCGCCGTGCCCGCGTGCGGGGAGGCCGTCCCAGACGGCGACGAGCCGGTCGCAGGCGTCGGCGATGTAGGCGCCCGCCGCGTAGTAGGCCTCGTCGGTGGAGCGGGCGAAGGCCATGCGGACCTCCTGGGTGGCGCGGTGCTTGAGCCTGCGGTAGCCGGCGAGGGCGTCCGGGTCCTCGAAGGTGTCCTCGTAGTCCCCGCTGGGGATCACGACCGTGAGGTCGGCTCCGCATTCGAGGGCGATGTCGGCGAAGAGCTGGTCGGCGCCGTCGGCGAGGCTGGAGTAGGCCTCCAGCGGGCCCTGGTGGCCGCCGAGCACGGTGCGCAGGGCCTCGCGGACGTGGCCCAGCAGCTCGTCGGGGATCGACCGGTGTCCGGTCACGCCGATGCGCTTCATGAGGGAACCTGCATGCGGAGACCTGCCTCCCCGTGGACCGGATGCCCTGGACATCCTCCCAGAAGGAGGGAGGACGTCCAGGGGGCCGACCGGGGCGCGTGGGCCGGCCGGACCGCGTGGACCGGGGGGGGATCCCGCGGGTCAGTAGACGCTGACGCCGTAGGCGTTCAGCGCTTCGACGACGGGCTGGAAGAAGGTGGTTCCGCCCGAGGAGCAGTTGCCGCTGCCGCCGGAGGTGAGGCCGACCGCCAGGCTGCCGGAGTAGAGCGGGCCGCCGCTGTCGCCGGGTTCGGCGCACACGTTGGTCCTGATCATTCCGTAGACGATGTCGCCGCCGCCGTAGTTGACGGTGGCGTTGAGGCCGGTCACGGTGCCGCCGTGGACGCCGGTGGTGGAGCCGCGGCGGGTGACGGACATGCCGTTGGTGGCGTCGACGGCGCTGGTGATGTCCTGGCTGCCCACGGTGCCGGGCGGGACCGGGGAGTTGCTGGCGTACTTGATGAGGCCGTAGTCATTGGTGGGGAAGCTGGAGCCGACGGTGGATCCGATGGTGGTGGCGTGGGAGGAGCTGGTCCACCAGGTGCCCGCGCCGTCGGTGCAGTGTCCGGCGGTGAGGACGTAGTAGTCGCCGCCGCTGCGCACGTTGAAGCCGAGCGAACAGCGCCAGCTCGTCGCGTAGATGGCGTCGCCGCCGGAGATCAGCTTGCGCAGCTTGCCGGGGGTGCGCTCGATGCGCAGGGCACCGGCGTCGGGTCCGGCCTCGTGGCGGATTCTGGCCAGATCGGCTTCGGTGACCGTGGAATCGGCGGTGACCACGAGGGTTCCGGTGGCGGGGTCGGTGTGCCAGGCGGTGCCCGCGACGTCGGCGCGCAGGACCGAGGCCCCGGCGGCGTCGAGGCGGGCCGCGCTGAAGCCCTCGTCGGCGGGGTGCGCGCCGGCGACGGCGGGCGTGACGAGTCCGGCGACGGCGGCCAGGCCGGCGGCGACGGCGAGCAGGCGGATGCGGCTCATCTTCTTGTTCCTCACTTCACGTCCTCCCGGAAGGGGGTCGGGGGCCCGGCAGAGGTGGGGGGCGCCGGAGCCCGTGAGCGGCGGTGGGGTGGGGGCGGACGTACGGGAGACCCCGCACGTTTTCGCCGTGCCCCTGACAAGTTCGCCGGATGACGCTGACGGGAGTGTCCTGTCGTCAGTCACCGGCGGCAAGGGCTCCTTTCAGCCTCCGCTCCCCCGCGGCGACCTCGAAGGGCAGCGTGTTCCCGGGTGGCGGGAAGGGGCAGACGAAGTGGTCGGCGAAGGCGCAGGGCGGAAGCAGGGCCCGGTTGAGGTCCACCGTGACGGCGCCGTCCGGGCCCGGGATCCCGGGCCGCAGGAAGCGGAAGCGGTAGCTGGAGCGGCCCGACGTGGCATCGGCGAAGACGGCCCACAGGCTGCCGTCCCCCTCGTCGACGGCGACCTGGAGGGCGTGCTCCCGCCCCGCGCGGTCGAAGAGCAGCTCGCCCCCGAGGCCGAGCCCGCGGGCGCGCCCGTCGACGTTCTCCACCTGGACGGTGCGCCGCTCCGGGTACGGGCGGAAGCGGCCCGGCAGCGCGTACGCCGGGTCGTACGCGGTGGCCTCGACGCCCCGGAAGGCGCTGCGGGCCGGGGAGTCGGGGTCGAAGACGCGGACCGCCCACTCCCCCTCGCGCAGGATCACCGCGAACCGGCGCCGCCCGGAGGCGAGCCGGGCCCGTGCGGGCGGCCCCTCGTCGGCGTCGAGGGCGGCCTCCCCGGCGAAGGGGCGGCCGTCGAGTTCGAGGCCGTCCTCGGGGGCGGCGCTCAGCGCGACCCCGGACCCGGTGGCGCGCCACTGCCCCGGAACGGCCGGAATTCGACCTTCCGGGTAGTCGCCGAGCCAGTGGGTACCGGTCAGCGCGAGGGGTCCGTGAGGGGCGGAGACGGTGGCCACGCGATGCTCGTGCCACTCCCGCCAGGCGTTGGTGTCCCGTTCGTCATCCATGCCGGACTACCCTTCCACGCGGGCCCGCGCGGGAATCCCCCGGTACCCCGTCCGGGCCTGTGGGCCGTACCGCGCGCCGCCCCTGACGGGCGCTCAGCTACAGCCGCAGTCGCAGCCGTCGCAGCCACAGCCGTCGCAGCAGCCGCCGTCCCCGCAGCAGCTGCAGCAGTCACAGCAGCCGTCGCACCCACTGCAGTCCGGGCACGCGTCGCACCAGGCGTCCCGCTTGCGCCGGGACCAGGGGCCGTCGTGCTCCGTGCAGCACAGCTGGCAGGTGCAGAAGAGCCCGATGGACACGGCGCAGCCGGCCAGCAGCCCGCGGCGCGGCTTGTGCGGGGGCGGCGGCGGACCGCCGAAGCCGCCGCCGAAGCCGCCACCACCGCCGCCTCCCCAGCCGGGGCCACCGGGGCCCATCGGCGGGGCTCCGGGGCCACCGGGGGCGTAGGGATTCGCGTTGCCGTTCCCGTACGGACCGCCGCCGGGGCCGCCGTACGGGGCCCCGTACGCCTGCCCGGCGTCCGGGCCGTAGCCCTGCGGCGGAGCGCCGTGGCCCTGCCCGGCTGCGTTGGTGGCGACGTGGCCGCAGGCGCCGGTGCCGAAGGCCCGGTCCACCGAGGTGCGCAGCTCGTGCACCAGCAGCCGGTGGGCCAGCCCCGCGTCGGCGAACTCCGTCTCGCGCAGCGCCAGCCGGATCCCGTGCAGGGCGTCGTCGCACAGGCGGCGGGCCTCGGCGAGGGTGGTCCCGGTGGCGGTGAGCGGGTTCCAGGCGCCCGAGGCGGCGTCGGCCGCCTGGTCCTCGACGGCGTCCAGCAGGTGCGCGAGCCGGCCGAAGTAGCGGCCCGCCTCGGCCAGGGGCGCGGCGTTGCCCGGCCGCCCCGCGAGAACCGCGGTATGGGCGAAGGCGGCGGCGGTGGCGGTCTCCGTGGGCTCGGTGACCACGAGGACGGACGTGCCCGGCCCGGCCAGGGTCTCGATGCCGCCCTGGCGGTCCACGGCGTCGACGAGCACGGCGGTGTCGAAGCCGAGCGAGGCCCCGGTGCGGGCGCCTGCCCGGTCCCAGCCGCGGGCCACCGTGCGCGCCGCGGCGGCTATCGGAGCCCGCGCCAACAGCCCGTCCCGGTCGGCCACGTGGTCCCGCACCTTCGCGGAGGCCAGCACGAGCGAGACGGCGGCGGCCAGTCGCGCGCCCTCGCCGTTGGCCACGGGGGCGGTGCGCATGCCGCGCAGCGGGCAGGGGCCGGCGGTGCGCCGGGCGCCGGGCAGCGGTCCGGACTGAGCCTCCGTCAGAACGGAGACCAGCAGGCCGTCGTAGTTCGTGACGATCCTGGCGAACTGCCCGTGGTCACCGCGAAGTGCCAGGCAGAGACCGCACAGATGAGCCATCCACTCCGATTTGAACCGCTCACCGAGCCGGTGTGTGCAAGGTCTGACAATGCCGAACAAATTCGGTTCCCCCGTGTGTCATACGCGTGTTTCGGGGGCATCGTATCGAGCCCGGTCGTTCACTCGTCCGTCCCAGTGGCTCACCCGGTCGGCGGCAGTGGTCGTATTTTCACTCAGTCAGCAGCGGTAGCCACCGGGAACCTTGACCGTGCAACGGATGTTCTGCACCAGTCGCGTCACGAAACCCCTGCGCGGCGGCTATCCACTTGGCGCGTTGTCAGCATCATGGACGACCATAGGGGCAGCGGAGAAAAAGACAGACTGGTCACGGTGAAAGGAGGCGTCCATGGGTTCGGTACGCAAGGCGAGTGCCTGGTTGGGTCTCGTGGAGGACAGCGACGACGAGCGGTACTACGACGACGACTACGCGGAGGCGGTGGAGCGCCAGCAGGGTTCCGTTTCGGGACCCGGCGACCAGTGGGTCACCGACCCGCGCGTGAAGGTGGCCTCGGACTCCGCGGTCGAGCAGGGCCGGCGGATCGCGACCGTGACCCCCGACGGCTTCCGTGACGCGCGCGGCATCGGTGAGCTGTTCCGCGAGGGCGTCCCGGTGATCGTGAACCTCTCCTCGATGGACCCGGGCGACGCCAAGCGCGTGGTCGACTTCGCGGCCGGCCTGACCTTCGGCCTGCGCGGCTCGATCGAGCGGGTGGCGACCAGGGTCTTCCTCCTGACCCCGGCCGACACCCAGATCGTCAGCGGTGAGGCGGGCGGGCGCACCCGCGACTTCTTCAACCAGAGCTGAGCCCGGGGGCGCCTCCCGGCGCCGGCTGGGGGACCCTCACCGGAAGGCGTCGAGCCCGGTGAGCGCCTTGCCCAGGACGAGTTGGTGCATCTCGACCGTGCCCTCGTAGGTGAGGACCGATTCGAGGTTGGTGGCGTGCCGCATGACGGGGTACTCCAGGGAGATCCCGTTGGCCCCGAGGATCGTCCGCGCGGTACGGCAGATGTCGATGGCCTCGCGGACGTTGTTGAGCTTGCCGAAGCTGATCTGCTCCGGCCGCAGGGTGCCCGCGTCCATCCGCCGGCCCAGGTGGTGGGCGAGCAGGATGCCCTTGTGGAGTTCGAGCGCCATGTCGGCGAGTTTGGCCTGGGTGAGCTGGAACCCGCCGATCGGCTTGCCGAACTGCTCCCGCGTCCTCGCGTAGTCGAGCGCCGTCTCGAAGGCGGAGCGCGCCGCGCCCATGGAGCCCCAGACGATCCCGTACCGCGCGTGGCTGAGGCAGCCCAGCGGTCCCTTGAGCCCGGTCACTCCCGGCAGCACCGCGTCCGCGGGCAGCCGTACGTCGTCCATGACCAGCTCGCTCGTCACCGAGGCGCGCAGCGACCACTTGTGCTTGATCTCCGGCGCCGAGAAGCCCGCCGCGTCGGTGGGGACGGCGAAGCCGCGGATCCCCTCGTCCGTCTGCGCCCAGACCACCGCGACGGCGGCCACCGAGCCGTTGGTGATCCACATCTTGCGCCCGTTGAGCACCCAGTCGCCGCCGTCGCGCTTCGCGTACGTGCGCATCGCGGCCGGGTCGGAGCCCACGTCGGGCTCGGTCAGGCCGAAGCAGCCGATCAGCTCGCCGGCCGCCATGCCCGGCAGCCAGCGCTCCTTCTGCTCCTCGGAGCCGTACTTCCAGATCGCGTACATGGCCAGCGAACCCTGTACGGAGACCAGCGAGCGGATCCCCGAGTCGGCGGCCTCCAGCTCCAGGCAGGCCAGTCCGTACTGGACGGCGCTCGCGCCCGCGCAGCCGTAGCCGGACAGGGACATGCCGAGCGCGCCGATGGAGCCGAGTTCGCGGGCCAGCTCGCGGATGCCGGGGAGCTCCCCGTCCTCGTACCACTGGGCGATGTGCGGCAGGACCCGGTCGGCGGCCCAGGTGCGGACCGTATCGCGGACGGCGAGGTCCTCGGGGCTGAGCAGCTCGTCCAGCCCGAGCGGGTCGGTGGGGACGAAGGGGGTCTTCGACGCGGACAAGAGGGGCCTCCCGGCAGGCACGTGGGGCGAAACCTAGCGGTGCAAGTTTGTCGCCGGTCCCGCCCCTGGTCCACCCCCGGATTTCCGCCGCGCCGCGGCCGGGCCGGGCCGGCGCGGGGTCAGGCCGAGCGGCCGGGCCGCCCGCCGACGGCGGTGTCGTGCTCCGGCCCGCCCG
>NZ_JBGWAB010000055.1:0-48323 GCF_041862025.1 Streptomyces sp. AB3(2024) | reverse complement strand
GGGTCCGGCCGCCCGCGGGCACCCCGGCCGCCGCCGCGCAGGCGCCCGCCTCCTCGGCCTCGGTGCCGGCCCCCGGGCCGTCCCCGGACAGCGGCCGCTGGCGCCCGTGGCGCTTCCGCATGTCCAACGAGGTGTGGGGCACCCCGACCGTCGCGGGCGACCTGCTCTACGTCACCTCCTTCGAGGTGCACGCCCTGGACGTAGGCAGTGGCCGCCGCCAGTTCAAGACGCGCGACGTCGCCTGGTCCATGGCCGTGGCCGACGGCCGCATCCACGCCTCCGACGGCCCCTCCCTCTACGCCCTCGACGCCACCGACGGCTCCGAGCGGTGGCGGCTGTCCACCGACGCCTGGGTGTACGCCCTGCGCGCCGAGCGGGGCACCGTCATCACCGCCACGCGCGGCGGCGGCGTACAGGGCTGGGAGGCCTCCAACGGCCAGAAGCTGTGGGAGCTGACCGGCGCGCAGTGCGACTTCGAGACCCCGGAGGCGGCCCCCGTCCTGCAGGACGGCACCGTCTACGTCTGGCAGGACGCCCGGCTGCGCGCCCTCGACGCCCGCTCCGGCCAGGAGGCCTGGTCCTACCCGGTCGGCGACGCGGCCTCCTGCGGCAACGTCCCCGTCCGCGTCGCCCCGGCCCCCGACGGCAACGTCTACGTCAGCGCCGGCACCCGCGTCCTGTCCGTCGACCGGGCCTCCGGCCGGGTCCGCTGGCACTTCGAGGCCCCGGCCGTCTTCCTGGCGCCCCCGGCCTTCGCCCCCGGCCCGGCCGTCACGGGCGGCGGGGTCTACCTCGCCGACTACCTGGGCACCGTCTACGCCCTGGACGCCGCCACCGGCAAGGACCGCTGGCGCATCGCCACCGAGCCGCGCCCGGCGGCGGACCCGGTGCTGATCGCGGCGGGCAACGTGCACCTGGGCGCGGGCAGCGCCCTGTACACCCTCGACGCGGTCACCGGCACCCCGAAGTGGCGGTTCGCGGCGGGAGGCGAGATCACCGGATCCCCGGCGGTCGCGGACGGCCGGGTCCACTTCGGCTCCGCCGACCACTGCCTCTACACCCTGGACGCGGCGGGCGGCCAGCTCCGCTGGAAGCTGGCCACGGGCGGCGAGATCACCGGAGCCCCGGTCGCGGAGGCGGGCGTGGTCTACGCGTGCAGCAAGGACCGCTGCGTCTACGCCCTGGACGCGGCCAAGGGCACGGGCACGCGTACGTCCTCCTGACCTCGGTCGCGGGGGGGGGGGGGGGGGGGGGGGGGGGGGGGGGGGGGCCCCCCCCCCCCCCCCCCCCCCCCCCCCCCCCCCCCCCCCCCCCCCCCCCCCCCCCCCCCCCCCCCCCCCCCCCCCCCCCCCCCCCCCCCCCCCCCCCCCCCCCCCCCCCCTCCAGGTAGCGCAGGGCACCAGGAGTGACAGGATGGACCCCATGAGCAACGTCTTCTTCGACATCACCATCAACGGCGCCCCGGCCGGCCGCATCGTCTTCAACCTGTTCGACGATGTCGTCCCGCAGACCGCGCGCAACTTCCGCGAGCTGGCCACCGGCCAGAACGGCTTCGGCTACGCCGGCTCCGGCTTCCACCGCGTCATCCCGCAGTTCATGCTGCAGGGTGGCGACTTCACCAACCACAACGGCACCGGCGGCAAGAGCATCTACGGCGAGAAGTTCGCCGACGAGAACTTCACCCTGAAGCACGACCGTCCGTACCTGCTGTCGATGGCGAACGCCGGCCGCAACACCAACGGCTCGCAGTTCTTCATCACCACCGTCGTCACCCCGTGGCTCGACGGCAAGCACGTCGTCTTCGGCGAGGTCGTCGAGGGCCAGGCCCTGGTCGACCAGATCGAGGCCCTGGGCTCCCAGTCCGGCGCCCCCAAGGGCAAGGTCGAGATCTCGGCCTCCGGCGTCGTCGCCGCCGCCTGACCCACCCCTTCCGGCCGGCCCCGCCCCCTTCACGGGGGGCCGGGGCCGTCGCCGTTCCCCGTCCGCCCGCTCGGGCACGCGCCCCTTCGCGGCCGGATCGGCCCCTTTGCGCGGGTACCGCGCCGCGCGGTCGGCGCCGCGAATCGGGGGCATGCCCGCATACTCCGTTGGCCCAGAGATCATGGCCTTCTGCAGCGAGACGATCGACGAATCCGACCGGCTGAGCACCAGCGCGGACGGAGTGCTCGAAATGGTCAGTACCCAAGAGCTGCTGAGGCGTCATCTTCCCGCCGCCCCGCCCGGATCATCGAGATCGGGGCCGGCCCCGGCGCGCACGCCCGGTGGCTCACCCGGGACGGGTACGACGTCGACCTCGTCGACCCCGTGCCGCGCCATGTCGAGGAGGCCACGGCCGCTGGATTCCGGAGTGTGATCGGTGACGCCCGCGCGCTGGCGGCGGCAGACGACTCGTACGACGTAGCGCTCGTCCTGGGGCCGCTGTACCACCTCATCGACCGCGCCGGCCGGATCCGGGCGCTGCGCGAAGCCGCCCGCGTCGTCCGTCCCGGCGGGACCGTCGCGGCCGCCGCCATCGGGCGGTACGCGTCCCTCTTCGAGCACGTTGCCACGACCAGGCTGGCGATCGGTGCGGTGCGGGACGCCGTCGCCGACGTCCTCGCGAGCGGGAGCCGCGAAGTGGCGGAGTTCGTTGCATATTTGCTCTGACCTGCACTCTCTTCCGTTGTCAGTGGCGGGCGTTAGGTTGTGGAGCATGACGACGGCAGGGTCGAGAGCTGATGGTGGCGGGCATGCCCGGTACACCTTCCGGCTTCGAGTGTCGTCCGCCGCGCGGGCTGCCCTGGAAGGGGAGTGGGCGCGGTGCCGTTGGGTGTGGAACGAGTGCGTGGCGATGTCCCGCAAGGTCCACCGGCTCAACAAGAGTGCCGTCGAGAAGATCACGTGCGGTCCGGCGCAGCTCGACAAGATGCTTACCGAGGCCCGCCGGTCGACGGGCTGGCTGCGCGAGGGTTCTTCGGTTCCTCAGCAGCAGATCATCCGGGACTTCGCGAAGTCCCGCGCCAAGGCCCTCAAAGACGTCAAGGGGAAGGCGCCCGTCAAGCAACGTGCCGGGATGCCCCGCATCAAGCGCAAGCGCGAGGCGCTGCCGTCGCTGAACTACACCACCCGCGGGTTCCGGGTGCGGGACGGTCACCTGCACCTGGCAGGCGGGATCGCCCTGTCGGTGGTGTGGTCGCGTGATCTTCCGTCCGCACCCAGTTCGGTGCGGGTCTACCGGGACAGCCTCGGGCATTGGTACGCCTCGTTCGTCGTCGCCACCGAGGCCGTCCCGCTGCCTGCCACGGGCCGGGTGATCGGAGTCGACTGGGGCGTCAAGGAGACCGCGACCACCACCTCCGACGACCACGACCTCCCGCACGCCGAGCACGGCAGGTCAGCCGCCGTGAAGCTGGCCCGCTACCAGCGGATGATGGCCCGCCGGAAGACGCCGAAGAACCGGCCCGACACCACCGGATACAAGAGGGCCCGCAAGGCTGCGGCGAAGGTGTCGAAGAAGATCGCCCGGCAGCGGCAGGACACCGGCCGCAAGTGGGCCAGACAGGTTGTACGGGACTTCGACCACCTCGCCGTCGAAGACTTCCGCCCGCGGTTCCTTGCGAAGTCCACCCTGGCCCGCAAAGCGGCCGACGCCGCGATCGGCGCCGTCAAGGCGGCGCTGATCGAGATGGCCCGCAAATACGGCAAGACCGTGCACCTTGTCCACCCCGCGCACACCACCATGGACTGCGCGCAGTGCGGAGCGAGAGCCAAGCACGCACTCCCCCTCTCCGAGAGAACGTATACGTGCACCGCGTGCGGAGCAGTGTCCCCCAGGGACAAGAACTCCGCCCGCGTGATGCTCGTCCGGGCTGGTCTCAACCCGGCTAGTACTGATCTTGTAAGACCCGCCACCTGCTAGGTGCCAGGCAAAGTGAGCTAGGAATCCCCTCCGTTCAGGGAGGGGAGGTTTCAACAGCGCCTACTTCCACACCGGCGAGAGTCTGCACGGGGAGATGCGCGAGGCCGGTCTCCGGGCGCCGGTCGTGTACGGCGTCGAGGGCCCGGCCTGGTCCGCGCTGAAGGCGGCCGAACAGCACGGCGGGGAGGGGCTGGCGGAATCGAGGCTGTTCGAGGCCGCGCTGGCGGCGGCCCGGCTGGCCGAGCCGCACCCCGATCTGCTCGCCGCGAGCTCGCACATGCTCGCCGCGGCCACGGTGGCGTAGCCGTAGCCGCCGCCGTTACCGGGCGCTGCGGGCCGATTCCACGCGGGTGCGCAGGGCCTCGTTCATCCTCGTGAGGTCGCGGGCGGTGGCATTCAGGGTCTTGGTGCGGAAGGGGACGAGGAGGCCGCGGAAGCGTTCGCCGTGTTCCAGGCGGGTGCTGCGGTTCGGGCCCTCGGCGAGGCGGAAGTAGTGCTGGCGGTCGAACAGCCCGCGGACCGGGAGGCGGCGGGCCCAGCGGAACTCGACGTTGCGCGCGACCAGCAGGACGGTCGGCCGGAAGGTGGTCGGCTTCCCCGACTCCGGGTACGCCGTCAGCTCCAGCCGGGTGCCGGGCACCGCCTCGCCGACGGCCTGGCGGATGTACGGGTTCCAGATGCAGTAGCGGGGCAGGTCGATCAGCGTCGCCCAGACCTCTTCGGGCGTCGCGTCGATGGTGATCTCGGTGGCGATGGTGCGCACTGGTGCCGTGCTCCTCGTGGTGGTCGGTGCTCACCGAAGGGACGCGGGGACGTGCGGGTGCCGCCGGATTCGGGTGTCCCGGGATGGAACCACGGTTTCCGGGGTGGGGAGGTGCCTCTCGGGGACGTCTTCGCTGGTGGCGCAGAGAGTGGAGAAAGTCGCTCCGGTTGTTGGGTGGGTGTGTGCCGATACGTCGGGCGGGCGTTCGAACCGGTCCGGGCCGGGCTTGATAGCGTGGCCCGCCATCGGTCTCAGGGGGAGGGTCCACATCATGCTGGCTGGAACGGCACGCCGCATCAGGTTCGGCACGGTGCTCGCGGTGGTGGTCCTGAGCCTGACCGGGTTCTCCACCCATGGCGGGAGCAGCGGGAACAGCAGCGGCGGGGGCGGCTGCTCCAGCTCGAAGAGCTCCGGCACGGGAAAGACCAGCGGTAAGACCAGCAGCAGCAAGACCACCAAGAAGAACTACGGCGGCGGCACCGACGCCACCCCGGCCGCCTCGCCCTCGCCCACCGGACCCCCCGCCACGACCACCCTGATCTCCTGCGGTGACGTGAGCGACCCGTCCACCACCATCGAGGTGACCTCCCTCCTCGACCGGGCGGCCACCTTCGAGGTGTCCATGTACCGCGAGGAAGCGGGCGGGGCCGTCATCGAGACCACCTCCGGCAGGATCGCCCTGCCGGCGCGCGGGACCGGCAGGACCGTCATCTCCATGAAGAACCGGGCCCGGGCCGGCGCCGTGGCGGCGTGCCGGATCAGCTCCGTGCACGTGGTCCCGGACGCGAGCGCCACGCCCGGCGCCACGAACGGCCCCGCTCCCACCTCCGGGTCCGGAACGGTCACGTCCGGCTCCAAGTCCACCCCGAAGCCCGGGCCGAAGACCACGGGCAAGGCCGGCGCCACCTCCCGCCCCTGATCAGCGCAGCCGGAACCCCGCCCCCGCCCGCCGGGACCCGAAGAGCTCGGCCTGCCGCTCCGGCGGCAGGTTCCCCAGGGCGATCAGCGCCGGCGCCTGGTCCAGGGCCTGCGCCAGCGCGGCCCGCTTCGCCGACCACAGCGCCCGCACCGTGCCCTGCACGGCCTCCGTCGGGAACCCGGCCAGCGTCCGCGCCGACCGCAGCGCCGCCTCCAGCAGTTCCCCCGGTTCCGCCAGCTCCGAGACGAGGCCGATCTCGTGGGCCCGCCGCGCGGAGAGCCGTTCCGCCGTGCCCATCAGGGACATCCGGGCGGCCTCCCCGAAGGGCATGCGCTGCGCCATGTACACGGCCTCGTAGGCGCTGACCATGCCGTAGGAGGTGTGCGGGTCGAAGTAGGTGGCCCCGGTGGAGGACACGATGAACTCTGCCTCGCCCAGCAGGTAGAAGGCCCCGCCGCAGGCCATGCCGTTGACCGCGGCGATCACCGGCTTCCACAGGTCGCAGGACTTCGGCCCGATGCCGAGCAGCGGGTCGTCCACCGAGTACGGGGAGGAGGGCTGCGGCACCCGCGCCGAGCGGTCGATCCCGGTGCAGAAAGCGGCCGTCCCCGCGCCCGTGAGCACCACCGCCCGTACGTCCTCGTCCGAGCGGAACTCCCGCCACACCGACACCAGTTCGGCCGCGGTGTCCAGGTCGATGGCGTTGTGCCGGTGCTCCCGGTCCAGGGTGACGACGGCGACCCCGGCCCCCTTCTCCCGCTCCACCCGTACCGTCACGGCTTCTCCAGGATCCAGCGCGGCACGCTCACCCCGCCGATCTCGGTGAAGACGACCTGGACCCTGGCCCCGATGCGCAGCCGGGCCGGGTCCACCGAGTCCAGCGGCGCGTCGGCGGAAGTGACCAGGTTCCCGGCGAGCCGGATCCCGGGGGCCTCGGCGAGCTCCACGAGGATGACGTTGTACGGGGCCTGCGCGGCGTACGCGGGCAGCAGCGGGGGGTGCGGCCGTACGTAGGACCAGATCCGGCCCCGCCCGCTCATCGGGCGCCACTCGCTCTCGAAGGACTGGCAGTGCGGGCAGCAGGGGCGGGGCGGGAACCGCAGGCGGCCGCAGGCGGTGCAGGCCTGGATCCGCAGTTCGCCCCGGGCGGCGTACTCCCAGAAGGGGGCGCCGTCCTCGTCGGGGACGGGCAGGAGCAGCCCGTCGGCGGGCGCGGTCGTCGTCATGGTCGGCTCCTCAGGCTCGCAGCAGGATCGCGGACGTCGGGACACCCTCGCCCGCCGTCACCAGGCAGGTCGCGGCGTCGGGCACCTGGGCGGTGGAGATGCCGCGCAGCTGCTTGACGCCCTCGTTGATCAGGTTGAAGCCGTGCACGTAGGCCTCGGAGAGGCCGCCGCCGCCGGTGTTGATCGGGAGCCGGCCGCCCATCTCCAGGGCGCCGCCCTCGGTGAAGGCCGCGCCCTCGCCGCGTCCGCAGAAGCCGTAGCCCTCCAGGGAGAGCGGGATCAGGGGGGTGAAGGCGTCGTAGATCTGGGCGACGTCGACGTCCTGGGGGCCGAAGTCGGCCTGCTTCCACAGGTGGCGGGCGGCGGTCCAGGCGGGGCCGGAGAGGGGGTCGTCGTTCCAGTAGTTGACCATCCCGTGGTGCTGGGCGGGCAGGCCCTGGGCGACGGAGTGCACGTAGACGGGTTTCTGCCGGCAGTCGCGGGCCCGCTCGGCGGAGACGATCACGCAGGCCAGGGCGCCGTCCGTCTCCAGGCAGTTGTCGAAGAGGCAGAGCGGCTCGCTGATCATGCGGGAGGTCATGTACATCTCGCGGGTCAGCGGGCGTTCGTACATCATCGCGGCCGGGTTCTCGTTGGCCCGGTTGCGGCAGGCCATCGCCACGTTGAAGAGGTGGTCGCGGGTGGCGCCGTACTCGTGCATGTAGCGGCGGGCCAGCATGCCGATCTCGTCGGCGGGGCGCAGCAGGCCGAAGGGGCGGGTCCACTGGCCGGGGGTGGGGAGCTGGACGGCGGTGTTCTTCCAGGGGCGGGGGCCGGAGCCGCGTTTGCGGGAGCGCCAGGCGACGCCGACGGTGGCCTGGCCGGTGGCGACGGCGGCGGCGAGGTGGCCGACGGTGGCGCAGGAGCCGCCGCCGCCGTAGCCGACCTTGGAGAAGAAGGTGACGTCGCCGGCGCCTATCGCCTTGGCGACCTCGACCTCGTCGG
Source organism: Streptomyces sp. AB3(2024) (assembly GCF_041862025.1). Classification (NCBI taxonomy): domain Bacteria; kingdom Bacillati; phylum Actinomycetota; class Actinomycetes; order Kitasatosporales; family Streptomycetaceae; genus Streptomyces; species Streptomyces sp. AB3(2024). The sequence continues at coordinate 40,533 of NZ_JBGWAB010000055.1, read as the reverse complement.
TCTCCTCCATGGTGTAGGAGGCGAAGGCGTCCACCTCGGCGGGGGCGATGCCGGCGTCGGTGAGCGCCGCGAGGATGGCGCGGCAGGCCAATTCCTTTTCGGACGCGGGCAGTTGTTTGGCAAAGGCGGTCTGGCCGATGCCGACGATTGCCGTAGCGTCCTTGAGCGTTGCCGCCATCGCCACCTCCGGGGTGTGCCAGTACTGACAGCCGCGAAGGCTACAGCTAATCTGACGGATAGTCAGCTACTGGGATCGCGGGGAGGGGCGGGCGATGGACGAAGTCGCGGGCGCGGAGGGGTTCGGGCACGACCGGGGGGCCGGGGCGGCGGCCGAGGCCGGGGGAGGAGGCCGCGTCGACGCCCCCGACCCCCGTGGCGACCTCCGCTGGGGCACCATCGCCGGCCTCGTCCGGGACGCCGCCACCCGCTACGGCGACCGGGAAGCCGTCGTCGACGGACGCCTGCGCCTCGACTACGCCCAGCTCGGCGAACGGGTCGAACGCGCCGCCGCCGCCTGCCTCGCCGCCGGCGTCGAACCCGGCGACCGCGTCGCCGTCTGGGCGCCCAACACCCTCGACTGGATCGTCTGCGCCCTCGGCGCCGTGAGCGCGGGCGCGGTGCTCGTCCCCCTCAACACCCGCTTCAAGGGCACCGAAGCCGCCCACGTGCTCCAGCGCAGCCGCGCCCGCCTGCTCTTCGTCACCGGCACCTTCCTCGGCACGTCCTACGTCGCCTCCCTGCGCCGAGCCGCCGCCGAAGGCGCCGGCACCGGACCCCTGCCCGGCCTGCCGCACCTGGAACAGGTCGTGGTCCTCGCCGACGACGCCCCCGAGGACTTCCGCACCTGGAAGGACTTCCTCGCCGACGGCGACGCCGTCCCCGCCGGGGCCGTCCGCACCCGCGCCGAGGCGATACCGTCCGACGCCCCCTCCGACATCATCTACACCTCGGGCACCACCGGCAGCCCCAAGGGCGCCGTCATCACCCACGCCCAGACCCTGCGCTGCTACGCCGTCTGGAGCGAACTCGCGGGCCTGCGCGAGGGCGACCGCTACCTCATCGTCAACCCGTTCTTCCACACCTTCGGCTACAAGGCCGGGATCATCGCCTGCCTGATGCGCGGCGCCACGATGGTCCCGCAGCCCGTCTTCAACGTGGACACCGTCCTCGCCAACGTCGCCGCCGAGCGGATCTCCGTACTCCCCGGCCCGCCCACCCTCCACCAGTCCCTCCTCGACCACCCCCAGCGCGACCAACACGACCTGTCGGCCCTGCGCCTGGTCGTCACCGGGGCGGCCGTCGTCCCCCTCCGGCTCGTCGAGCGGCTCCGCGCCGAACTGCACATCGCCACCGTGCTCACCGCCTACGGGCTCTCCGAGGCCAGCGGCATCGTCACCATGTGCCGCCGGGGCGACCCGGCCGAGGTCGTCTCCGAGACCTCCGGACGCCCCATCCCCGACACCCGCCTGAGGATCGCCGCCCCCGACGGCACCGCACGGCCCGACGGCACCCCCGGCGAGGTGTGGGTCAGCGGACACCACGTGATGCAGGGCTACTTCGAGGACCCGGACGGCACCGCCGGCGCCGTCACCCCCGACGGCTGGCTGCGCACCGGCGACGTCGGCGTCCTCGACGCGGACGGCAACCTGCGCATCACCGACCGGATCAAGGACATGTTCATCGTCGGCGGCTTCAACGCCTATCCCGCCGAGATCGAGCAGCTCCTCGGTCTGCACCCGGACATCGCCGACGTCGCCGTCGTCGGCATCCCCGACCCCCGCCTGGGCGAGGTCGGCAAGGCGTACGCGGTCCGGCGCCCCGGCTCCACCCTCACCGCCGACGACCTGATCGCCTGGTCCCGCCGGGAGATGGCCAACTACAAGGTGCCCAGGGAGGTGGAGTTCGTCTCCGGCCTCCCGCGCAACGCGAGCGGCAAGGTCCTCAAGACCGAACTCAGGTCCCGCCGGTAGACCGCGGCGGCGCACCCCGCCCTACGGCCGGTGGAAGCGGACCTCCGGGAAGCCGGCCGACGGGCCGTCCAGCAGCGGGGCGTTCCTTCCCCGCAGGTGGGTGTCGACGAACGCGGCCACGTAGCCGCGGGTGATGGTGTCGACGCGGTCGCCGTCCAGCCTCTGGACGGGCCCGCCGCCGAGCTGCTTGGCCAGCGGCGCCAGGTCGGTGAAGGAGAGGTGCTGGGTGTCGTCGACGCTCAGCCATCGCTTCCAGCCGGTGAACTGCTTCCAGGTCGCGTCCCAGGTGCCGTCCTGGCCGCCGGGTACGTGGCCGGGGTTGCCCAGCATCAGCAGCGGCCGGTTCACCGGCGTTTCGTGGTCCGGGAAGCGGAAGTTGCCGTCCATGTTGACCCCCGCCTTGACCCGGGGGTCCTTCAGCATGGCCGGGACGGTGCTGAAACCGCCCGCCGAGTGCCCGACGACGGCGATCCGGTCAGGGTCGAGGGCCACGCCGCGGTCCCGGGCCGCCCGCTTCCCGGTCAGCTCGTCGATCACGAAGGAGATGTCGTCGGCGCGGACGGCGGCAACCTTCTCCAAGACCCTGTCCCGGTCCTCCACCCGGCACGCCACGCAGGAGGTCGTGTGCCCGTCGGGGAAGGTGATGCCGTCGGCCTCGTAGTTGTGCCCGATCCCGGCGACCGCATAGCCGCGGCTCGCCAGCTCCTCGGCCAGGCCCGTGAGGATGGCGCGCGGCATGCCGAAACCGGGCGACAGGATGACCAGGGGCAGTCCGCCGCGCACCCGCGCCGGCCGGGCGTCCACGGTCGCATGGGCCGCCACCTTGGTGAACAGGTCCTTCGGCAGGCCCAGTCCGGTGGATTCGGCGTACCGCTCGGACTCCCCGGACGTCATGTACGGCGCGGGCGTGCCCGAGGGGGCGGCGGCCGGGTACCAGAGGGAGAGCATCAGCTCCCGCTTCTCCGTCGGCACCCAGGGGTCGGGCCGGCCCTCGTCCCTCAGGTGGAGCGTCGTCCTGCCGACCGGCTGGTGCCCGGAGGGCGCGGGCAACGTCAGGGCGTCCGCGGCCGGCTGCGCCGCCGGGGTGTCGGCGTGGGCGGCCGTGGTGGCGAACGTGCCCGCCAGCAAGGCGGCAACGGCCGCACCCATCAGTACCCTGCGTCGCATCGCGTGCTCTCCGTCCGTGTTCCGTTCAGTCCGGCCCGGTCCGGGCCGGCACCTCGAACGCTAGGGCGGGCGGACGCGGCTGCCATCGGCCCGGGGATCTACGTCCGTGCCGGCCGTACATCCCCGGGGTGACATCCCCGGGGTGCTTGTGGTGATCGCACCCGCGTTAGCCTGCACGGGTGAGCGCGAACCAGCCGGTTGTCCGAATCCCCCGGGGTCCCCGGGCCCGGCTGTGGGCGGCGGCCGGGACCGTCGCCGCCCTCGCCGTGGTCCTGCTCCTCGCCCTCCTGCCCGACACGCCCGCCGGCCCGGACGGTCAGGGCGACGACGGCGGCGGGCGCGGCCGCCGCGGGCTGACCGCCGCCGTGTCCGCGCCCTTCAGCGCCTTCACCGAGGGCTACGACTGCTACCGCATCCCCACCCTCACCACCACCAAGGACGGCACCTTGCTGGCCATCGCCGAGGCCCGCACCGCGAGTTGCAACGACATCGGCGACATCGACCTCGTCATGAAGCGCTCCACCGACGAAGGCCGTACCTGGGGCCCCATGGAGGTCATCCGCGGCCACGACGACCCCGGCGCCTACGGAAACCCCGCCCCGGTCGTCGACTCCTCCTCCGGCCGGATCTCCCTCCTCTACGCCTACAGCACCTGGGCCCCCGACGCCGCCGGCAACCGCGTCCGCGGCCCCCGCGAACTGCGCCTGGCCCACAGCACCGACGACGGCGCCCACTGGAGCACCGAACCCGCCCCGCAGCCCCAGCTCAAGGGCACCGACTGGGCCTGGGTCTCGGTCGGTCCCGGGCACGGCATCCAGCTCACCCCGACCCGCCCCGACCGCCCCGGCCGGCTCGTCGTCGGCGCCGACTACCGCACCGAGTCCAACGAATCCGGAGCCCAGCTCCTCTACAGCGACGACGGCGGCCTCACCTGGCAGGCCGGCGCCCGCTGGGGCGCCCCCGAGGGCACCCCCGCCCCCAACGAACCCGCCCTCACCCAGCTCCCCGACGGCCGGATCTACGTCAACGCCCGCTCCACCGCCACCTGCGGCACCGACGACCACCGCATCGCCGCCCTCGTCGACGACGCCGCCGCCCCCGCCTTCCCCGCCCCCGGCTTCCAACCCGTCACCGGGCTGATCGCACCGCCCGCCTCCGGCTCCCTCCTCCAACTGCCCGGCGGCCCCCTCCTGCTGTCGGCGCCCAGCCGTCCCGGCGCCGAGTTCTCCGACCGCTGGACCCTGGCCGTACGCACCTCCGAGGACGGCGGACGCACCTGGTCCAAGAGCGGCGCCGTCGTCCTGCGCGAACGCGCCGGCTACTCCGACATGGCCGTCCTGCCCGGCGGCCGGATCGGCATGCTCTACGAGACCGCCAACGGCACCCCGCACGGCTACATCAAGTTCACCGCCTTCGGCCCCCGGGAACTGCACGCCGCCGCCGAGGACCTCACCCCCCGGCACACCCCCGACACCAGCGCGGGCCACCACGACGCCGTCGTCCACGGCGCGCCCCGCCTCGGCAACCGGCCGGACGGCGGCAAGACCATGCGCTTCGACGGCAAGGACGACTTCCTGCGCCTGACCGACTGCCCGGACGCCCTGCGCGTGGGCGACGGGGACTTCGCCGTCGCCACCTGGGTCAAGTACAAGACCCGCGGCCAGGACCGGGAGAGCGGCCTGCGCCAGCCGCTGCTGTGGGCCTACGGCCAGGGCCCGGCCGCCAGGCAGATCCGCATCGAGGCCGACCCGGAGACCGGCCGCCTCGAAGCCACCGTCAACGACGGGACGGGGCCCGTCTCCGTGGCCACCGCAACCCGGACCGACGACGACGCCTGGCACCACGTGGTCTTCCAGCGCGAGGGCGACCGCCTCGAACTGTCCGTGGACGGCGCACGGGCCGCCACCGCGCCGCTGGGTCCCGGCCGCCCCGACTTCCGGCCCACCGGAGCCTTCACGATCCACATCGGCACGCAGCCCGACTACAAGGCCTTCTACGCGGGCGCCCTGGACGACGTACGGATCTACGGGCGGGCCCTGTCCGGCAACGACACGGCCCGGCTGCGCGACGGCAGCGACGTCACCGACCAGGAGCGGGTCCGGCTCGCCTTCGACGGGATCCGGTGATCAGCCGGCCGTGCCGGACTTCCGTGCCAGCAGCAGGCGCCACCGCGGGCTGCCGTCCTCCCGGTACCCGAAGTGCTCCAGCGGGACCGTCTCCACACCGAAGCCCGCCGCCGCCAGGTCCGCGCGGACGGGGCCCAGCGGGAAGGTGCGGTAGTACATGACGAAGGGCGGCCGCCACACGGCGTTGCGCACCCGCATCGCCGCGTCGAACCCGGCCACCGCCCACCACAGGGGCGAGGAGAGCGGGATCGGGGCGCCCACCGGGAAGGCGAAAATGCCGCCGGGCCGCAGCGCCCGGTGCACGCCCGCGAAGAGGGCGGGCCGCTCGGCCGGCAGGAAGTGCCCGAAGGCCCCGAAGCTCACCGCCAGGTCGTACGAGTCCGTGAGCGCCTCCGGCAGCGCCAGCGCGTCGCCTCGCAGGAGGTCGACCCCCTCGGGGTGGCGGCGCGCGGCCTCGGCGAGCATGCCCGTACTGAGGTCGACCCCGGTGACCCGCTCCCGGCACAGGCGGCGCAGCATCGGCAGGCCCGCGCCGGTGCCGCAGCACAGGTCGAGGCCGTCGGAGAAGGAACCCTCCCGCTGGGCGAGGGCCTCCTCGACGGCGTCGAGCATCCGGTCCGGGGTGCGGAACGGGGTGTGGTCGAACTTCGGGGCGAGCAGGTCATAGCCGTGCTCGACGGAGGAGAGGGCCTGGACGGCCAGTTCGCGCAGGCTCGGGCCCTGGGAGGTGAACACGCTGCCAGCGTAGTCACCGGCGGGCCGCGGGGGCCGGTTTCCGGGAGGGTCCGCCGTCCCGGAAGTGCCGTTCTGCCGCCGTGCGGCAGGGATCATCCCCTCCGGGCCGGATTCCGGCCGGCCCGCCACCCCGCCCGGCCGCGGACGTGCGACGGCCGCGGTGGTCCCCCTCCTGGCCACCGCGGCCGCCGTTCCCCCGTATTGCTCCCCCGTACGTCTTCCCCCGCGGGTCCCCCGTACGTCCCCCGTACGTCCCCTCGGGGGAGGATCCCCCGTACGTCCCCCGTACGTTTCCCCCGTACGTCCCGCGAGCGGCCCCCGTACGTTCCCCCTGTACGCCCGCCCGCGGGTCCCCCGTACGTTTCCCCCGTACGTCGTGCCGTGCTGCCCGAAGGCCGGTGCTGCTACGGGAGGGAGCCGGACGCGTGGTTGTCCATTGTCACGATGTCCTCGCCCGAGGCGTGGTTGTCGAGCGGCTTCTCACCCGGCTGCTTCGGCGCCGGAGGGTCGAGCGGATCCAGAGGATTGATCTCGACGCCCGAAGCGTGGTTGTCGAGCGGTCTGATGTCGCCGTCGAGCGGCAGGCTGTTCTCGTTCGTCGTCATCGGATCTCCTGATGGATGAGTCGGGCCCGTTCGGCGATTCCCCCGCGGACCGCCGAACGGGTAGTCCTCCAGCCGGCCCGGGTGTCCCCCCGACGTACCGGGTCGATGCATCCATCGTGGCGGGTGGCGATAAACGAACGATGAACGCGCCCGTCCATCCGGCCCGGGTCCGGCCCTGGCCCGGTCCGGCTCCGGTCCGGGACCCGCGTCCGCCCCCTTCAGGCGGCCAGTTCCGCCGCCAGCAGGGCCTGTACCTCGGCCAGTTCGGACGAACCCAGCTGCGTGAACACCGTCTCCGCGTCCCGCCAGCAGGCCTGCGCCCGGTCCGGCTGGCCGAGCCGCCGCAGCGCCTTGCCCAGCACGGTCAGCACCGTCGCCCGGCGCCACTCCCCGCCGATCCCGCGCAGCGCGATCGCCTGCTCGGCGTGCTTGGCGGCCAGGGTGGGCCGCCGGGCCGCCAGGTGCGCCTCGGCGAGCCGGAAGTGCGTCACGCCCTCCCACAGGGGCTGGCGGTTGTCGTGGAACAGCGACAGCGCCTCCCCGAGCTGGGTCAGCGCCTCGCGCAGCCGTCCGGCCTGGGTCAGCGCGATGCCCAGGGCGTAGCGGCCGTTGGCCAGGCGCAGGGTCAGGCCCATCCGGTCGTAGATGGCGATGCCCTGCTGCGCCAGGTCGATGGCGCTGGGCAGGCGGCCCAGCTCGACGTGGATCCGGGAGAGGTTGCACAGGGCGCTGGCCTCGCCGATGAAGTTCGCGTCGGCCCGGAAGTTCTCGATGGCCTCCAGCAGGTAGCGCTCGCCGTCGCGGTACCGGCCCTGGTAGAGGGCGATGATCCCGCGGTCGTTGGGCGCCCAGCAGCTGGGCAGCGGGTCGCCCGCCTCGCGGGCCAGGTCCATGGCCTGGCGGGCCTCCTCGTCGCCCTCGGCGAAGCGGCCCGCGACGAGGTGGACCATGGTGAGCGCGGTCCGGGCGCGGCCCTCGGCCCGCGGGTCCTTCGCCGCCCGCGCGGCCTCGCGCAGGGTCAGCGCGGCGGACTCGTACTGCTTGGAGTTGGCTCCCGACTCGGCGAGGTCCTTGGCCGCCCACAGCAGGTCCACGGCCCGGCGCAGCGCGGCGGGCCGCCCGGCCGCCTGCCGTACGCAGGCCAGCAGCGGGTCGGCCTCGGCGAACAGCCAGTCCAGGGCGGCGCGGGGCTCGGTCAGGACCAGGCCGGGGTGGCGGGTGGGGGAGAGGTGGGCCGGGAGCCGGTCGCCGGGACGCTCGACGGCGTACACCCGGGAGGCGGTGGCCAGGTAGAAGTCGAGGAGCCGGTCGAGGGCGGCGTCCTGCCCCTGGGAGGGCTGCTCGTCGCGTTCGGCGCAGGCACGCGCGTAGAGGCGGACGAGGTCGTGGAAGCGGTAGCGGCCGGGCGCGGCCGATTCGAGGAGGGAGCAGTCGACTAAAGCTTCGAGGAGGTCCTCGGTGTCTTGCTCGGGCAGGTCCAGGACGGCGGCCGCGGCGGAGAGGGAGATGTCGGGGCCGTCGGCGAGGCCGAGGAGGCGGAAGGCGCGCTGCTGGGCGGGCTCCAGCTGGCCGTAGCCCAGCTCGAAGGTGGCCTTGACGGCGAGGTCGCCGGCCTGGAGCTCGTCGAGGCGGCGGCGTTCGTCGGCGAGTTTGGCGGCGAGGACGGAGACGGTCCAGGTGCGGCGGGCGGCGAGCCGGGAGGCGGCGATGCGGATGGCGAGCGGCAGGAACCCGCAGGCGCCGACGACGTCGAGGGCGGCCTGGCGTTCGGCGCCGACCCGCTCGGCGCCGACGATGCGGGTGAACAGCTGCAGGGCCTCCTCGGGGCTCATCACGTCGAGGTCGACGAGATGGGCCCCGGCGAGGCCCGACATCCGGACCCGGCTGGTGACGAGGGCGGCGCAGCCCGCGGTGCCGGGCAGCAGCGGACGGACCTGGGCGGCGTCGCGGGCGTTGTCGAGCAGCACCAGGACGCGGCGGCCGTCGAGGACCGTGCGGTAGAGGGCGGCCCGGTCGGCGGCCGAGTCGGGGATCGCGCTGTCGGGGGTGCCGAGGGCGCGCAGGAAGGAGCCGAGGACGGCCTCGGGCTGCACGGGGCGGGGGTCGGTGCCCTGGAGGTCGGCGTAGAGCTGGCCGTCGGGGAAGTGGGGCCGGGCGGCGTGCGCGACGTGCACGGCGAGGGTGGTCTTGCCGACTCCGCCTATGCCCGCGAGCGCCGAGACGGCCATGACCTGTCCCCCGGCGCCCGCGAGGATCTCCCCGAGCTCGCTGACGAAGGGGGCGCGGCCGGTGAAGTCCGGGACGGTGGCGGGCAATTGCGCGGGCCTTACGGGTGCGGGGGCGGCGGGGGTGGCGGGGTCCTCGGCGCGGGCGAGTTCGGCGTCGGCGTTCAGGATGCGCTGCTGGAGGGCGGAGAGTTCGGGCCGCGGGTCGACGCCCAGCTCGTCGGCGAGGAGGCGGCGGGTGTCGGCGTACACGGCGAGGGCCTCGGCCTGGCGGCCGCTGCGGTACAGGGCCAGCATCAGCAGTTCGCGCAGCCGCTCCCGCAGGGGGTGGGCGGCGGTGAGGGCGGTGAGCTCGGAGACGGCCTCGGCGTGGTGGCCGACCTCCAGGTCCAGGTCGAGGCGGGTCTCCAGCAGCTGGAGGCGCCATTCGGCGAGGCGGGTCCGCTCGGTGTCGGCGTGCGGGCCGGGGACTCCGGCGAGGGGTTCGCCGTCCCAGAGGTCCAGGGTGCGGGCGAGGAGGGTGCGGGCCAGGGCCCGGTCGCCGGCGGAGCGGGCCGTTTCGGCGTCGGCGGCGAGGCTGCGGGCGATGCCGAGGTCGAGGGCCTCCTGGTGGCGCAGCCGGATCGCGTAGCCACCGGCGTCGCTGACGAGCAGTCCGGGGTGGAGCACCTTGCGCAGCCGGGAGGCGTACGTGCGGATGGTGGCCAGGGCCTGCGGGGGCGGGTCCTCGCCCCAGATGGCGTCGATCAGCTCGGGGGCGGTCGCGGTGCGGCCGTCGCGCAGCAGCAGTACGGCGAGCAGGGCGCGCTGCTGGGGGCTGCCGGAGGGCAGCGCCTCGGGGCCGCGCCAGGCGCGGACGGGGCCGAGGACGGCGAACCGGTTGTCGGCGGGGGAGGGCTCCGGGGGCCGTGGGGCGTGCGGGGGCTCCGCGGCGGCCGGGGTCGCGGGGGCCTGGGCCGGGGTCTCGGGAGGGGCGGGGGGCTCGGGGGCTGCGGGCGCGTCTGCGGAGTTCCGGGACCGGGCTGCCTCGGGGTGGTTCCGCTGGTGCGGGATGGCCGGTATGCCGTCCATCTGTCGTCCCCCCTGCCTTCCGTCGGTTTAAGGGTCAGTCTGCCCTGTCTTGCACGCACACGTCAGCCCGCAGCGGAGGCGGTCACTCCTCGTCACAACGGCGAGTGTGGGACAGATAGCTGACGGTTCGTCAGATCAACGCTACCGTGGAAGGCATGGAGACCTTCCCGAAGATCATCTCGGTGGACGACCACACGGTGGAGCCCCCTCACGTCTGGCGGGACCGGCTCCCGTCGAAGTACCGCGACACCGGGCCACGGATCGTCCGGGCCCCCCTCAAGGAAATGACCTTCCTCGGCGGGAAGTTCGCCCCCGTCATGGGGTCCAAGGGGGACGACGGCCCGATCGGCGACTGGTGGGTGTACGAGGACCTGCACCGGCCGCTCACCCGCCTCGACACCGCGGTCGGGTACGACCGCGACGAGATCAAACTGGAAGTCATCACCTACGAGCAGATGCGCCCGGGCTCCTTCTCGGTTCCCGAGCGTCTCGCCGACATGGACGTCAACCACGTCCAGTCCGCCCTCTGTTTCCCCACCTTCCCGCGCTTCTGCGGCCAGACCTTCACCGAGGCCAAGGACCGCGAGCTCGGACTGCTCGGGGTGCGGGCCTACAACGACTGGATGGTGGAGGAGTGGTGCGGCCCCGAGGCGAGGGGCCGGCTCATCCCGCTCACCCTCGTCCCCCTCTGGGACGCCCGCCTCGCCGCCGCCGAGGTCCGCCGCAACGCGGCGCGCGGGGTCCGGGCGGTCGCGTTCTCCGAGATACCGCCGCACCTGGGGCTGCCGTCGATCCACACCGACGACTGGGACCCCTTCCTCCGGGCCTGCGACGAGACCGGCACGGTCATCGCCATGCACATCGGCTCCTCGTCGCGGATGCCCTCCACCTCGGCGGACGCCCCGCCGGCCGTGGGGTCCACCATCACCTTCGCCAACTGCTGCTTCTCGATGGTCGACTGGCTGATGAGCGGCAAGTTCGAACGCTTCCCGAACCTGAAGATCATGTACGCGGAGGGCCAGATCGGCTGGATCCCGTACATCCTGGAGCGCGCGAACGTGGTCTGGGAGGAGAACCGGGGCTGGGGCGGCGTCGCCGACAAGGTCCACCGCCCGCCGTCGGAGCTCTTCGCCGAGCACGTCTTCGGCTGCTTCTTCGACGACGCGTTCGGCCTGCGGAACCTGGACGCGATCGGGGTCGGCAACGTCCTCTACGAGACCGACTACCCCCACTCGGACTCCACCTGGCCGAAGTCCCGGGAGGTGGGCGAATCCCAGATGGGCCACCTGGCGCCGGACGTGGTCGACCGGATCGTGCGCGGCAACGCGATCGACCTGCTGGGGCTCACGGGGGAGGGGCTCTGGGCGGGGGCGTGAGGGGGTGGCGGGGCTCCTGGGCAGCAGAAACGATATCTCTTGTGGTTGATTTTGATATCGCTTAAGTGTGGCGAGGGCAGGTCGCCCCGCGCTGAGGAGGTCCCGCATGGCCAGAACCGTGATCGATGTGGACGACGCCCTGCTGGCGGAGGCCGCCGAGCTCTTCGGGACGAAGACGAAGGTCGCCACCGTCAACGCGGCCCTTCAGGACGTCGTGAACCGGCGCAAGCGGGAAGAGTTCCTGAACTGGCTCGCCGAGGGTGGACTGCCGGACCTGACGGGTCCGGTCGAGCCGTCCGCGGTCGAGGGTGATCACGTCCAGGACAGGGCGGCATGACCGGGCGCTTCCTGATCGACAAGTCCGCCCTCGCGCGGTACCCCGAGCCGGCCGTGCGCGCCGTTATCGACCCGCTGCACACGGCGGGAGTGCTCGCCGTGTGCGGTGCGGTGGAGTTGGAGGTTCTCTACAGCGCCCGCTCCAAGTCGGACGCCGACCGGGTCCGTGCGGGGTTGGGGGCCTTCGCCTGGCTCTCGACGCCGGACGAGGCGTGGGACCGGGCCCTGCGGGTGCAGGAGCAGCTCATCGTGGCGGGCAACTGGAAAGCGGTGTCCCTCCCGGACCTGATCATCGCGGCGACCGCCGAGCGTCACGGGGCGACCGTGCTGCACTACGACGGCGACTACGACATGATCGCCAAGGTCACGGGCCAGCCGACGCGGTGGGTCGTACCCCCGGGCACGGCGGACTGACCCCCGGGCCGGCCGCTCAGGCGCCGACGTTCCGCCCGGCCGTCACCGCCGGGCGGACGTGCTGGAGCAGCAGCTCCAGGAACCGCTCCGGGCGGTGCAGCGCCGCGAAGTGGCTCGCGTCCCCGATCAGCTCGAACGCCTTCACCGGCGCCTCGACCGCGTCGAAGAACTCCCGGGCGCGGGTGGCCGGCGTGATCACGTCCCGCTCGCCCTGGAAGACGAAGAACGGCATCTCGAAACGGGTCCCGTCGGCGAAGTCGTCGAAGCCCCCCGTCCCCTCGGTGACGGATTCCGAGAGGTCCTGCCCCTTGAAGTAGGCCTTCACCCGCCCGAGCGAGTACAGCGGCGACAGCCACAGCGAGCCCACGATCACCTTCTTCACGGTGTCCAGCGTCAGCGGGTCGCTGCCCGCGCACAGCTCGTCGTACGAGGACCGCTGCGACGGGGTCCACCGGCGGGGGTCGGACCCCATCGCCTCGACCGTGGCCACGCCCTTGGCCTTCCCCGTGGCCGCAGCCGCTCCAGGGTGGCGTCGTAGGCGGAGGTGTCCCGGCCCGCCTCCTGGGCGTTCTGGTCGGTGCCGACGTACGCGGAGTACAGCTCGGGGTGGTTGCGGGCCAGCCGCAGCCCGAAGACCGTGCCGAAGGAGTTCGGCATCAGCACCACCCGCTCCACGTCCAGCCGCGCCAGAACGTGCCGGGTGACCTCCACGGCGTCCTCGTAGAGCCGCTCGAAGCTGACCTCCCCCTGACCGTCCGCGCCACCGTGCGCGAAGGTCAGCCCGGCGCCGCGCATGTCCCAGCGCACCAGGGTGAAGTGCTTCTCCCAGGACCGGGTGCGGGCCCCGTAGGGGGAGTTGGCCGCGCCCGGCCCGCCGTGGATCTCCAGCAGGACGGGGTTGGCACGGTCCTCGCCGCGCACCGAGATCCACCCCCCACCCCCGTCTCCCCTTGCACCCCGCCCCGCCCCCGGGGCATGCTTCGCGAGGGCGAAGCGGGAGGGATCATGGCGGTGGACAAGCGGACCGTGGTGACGGCGGTGCTGTGTGCGGTGGCTGCCTTGGGCGCCTCGGCCGCGGTGGCCGAGCTGGTGCCGCCACCCGACGGGGCCGACGCTCCCGTGCACGCCAAGTCGGCCATGCCGTCCGGCTCGCCCACCGGGCCCTCGCGGTCGAAGGCCTCCAAGCCTCAGCTCGCCTCGCCGCCGCCGGCCGCCGTGACCCCCAAGCCCGGCGGGCCCGCCGCCTTCACCGGTGCCCTGTTCACCGGCGGCCTGGACGGCGATCACTTCTGCACCGCCACCGTCGTCCGAAGCCCCGGCAAGAACCTGCTGATCACCGCCGGTCACTGCCTCATGGAGGGCGAGCAGGCCCGCGACGGCGGTGCGGTCTTCGCGCCCGCGTACGCGAACGGCGTCGCCCCGTACGGGACCTGGAAGATAGAGCAGGTCTACGAGGACGAGCGCTGGGCCGACGGCACGGACGACGACTACGACCTCGCCTTCGCCCGCGTGGCCCCCGACGCCAAGGGCCGCAACATCGAGGACGTCATAGGCGGCGCCCCCCTGGACACCTCCGGCCGCGCGGGCGAGGAGGTCACGGTCACGGGCTACCCCGCCGACCGCAAGGTCCCCCGCACCTGCACGGCCGTCTCCGTCCGCCTCAGCCAGACGGAACAGCGCTTCGACTGCTCCGACTTCCCGGGCGGCACCAGCGGCAGCGCCTGGATCGGCCGCGACGGGAAGATCGTCGGCATCCTGACGGGCGGGGACACGGACGACGTGTCCACGAGCACAGTCCTCGGCGACTACGCGGCGCAGCTCTACGCGAAGGCCACCGCCAAGCGCTGACCCACCCCCACCCCCACCCCCGCCCCACCCGGAGCGCAGGGGCGGTCGACTGGGTGGAGCCTCCGCGCCCGGGGCTATGTCAGGAGCCCCAGGTGGACCGGTTCGGCCGGGGTGTCGGCGAGGAGTTCGGGCAGGCGCGGGGGCCAGAGGGGTTCGCCGAGGGTGGCGAGGCGCTGCGGGGAGAGCCACTGCCAGTGGATGTCCGGGGCTTCGAGGCGCGGTTCGCGGCGGGGGCCCGTGGTGACGTAGATGTGCTCGTGCTGGCGGACCGGGACGCCCTGGTGGGTGAAGTCGTGCTCCCAGGTGCACAGCAGCCGCTGCGGCTCCAGGTCGGTCCACCCGGTCTCCTCGCGCAACTCGCGCCGCACGCACTCCTCGGGACTTTCGCCGGGATCGATCCCGCCGCCCGGCGGCAGCCAGTGGATGCCGACTTCGACGTTGTTCTCCCGGAACAGGAACACCGATCCGCTGGGGGAGAGGACGACAATGCGCGCTGCCCGACGAGGAGTTCTCATCAGCTCAGGGTACGTCCGGGCCCCGGCGGGCGGGAGAGGTCGGCGGGACCGGCGTGACCGGCGGGACGGGCCGGTCACGCCCGCCCCACCGGCCACAGCGGCCCCGCCCGCGCCAGGAATCAGAGGGTGACGCAGATGCCGTCCTCGATGGTGCGGCCATCGCGCTCCAGGCCGCCGCAGACGAGCTTCGCTCCGGCCTGTTCGTAGCCGACGTTCCAGCGGTGGGAGCCGGCGGTGACCCGCCCCGAACGGAACTCCCCCCAGTAGGCGCGCAGGACGCCGGGGTTGCCGTCGCGGGTCTGGACGGTGATGTCCTGCACGAACCGGTTGTGGTGCGCCGTCATGACGCAGATGTACTGACCGCACTGGCTGTCCACCGCGGCGTTGGCGGGTGAGGCCCCCGCGAGGGCGAAGGCGAGGGCGGCGAGCACGGTCGCGGACTTCCGCATGACAGATCCTCCTGTTCGGTCGGCCGCACCCCCGTGCGGCCGGCCCCTCCAGTAGATCGCCCCGTGGCCCCGGGAAGGCGGTTCCGGCCGCCATTTCCCCTGATCAGGTGGCCTTTGCCGTCTGATCATGCGACCGGCGCGCCCGCCGTATCGTTTCTGCGCCTCCCTTCCTCCCCGCCCCTCCGTCCCCTGCGCCGCCTGGAGCATCAGCGTCGGGGAGTGGTCCGCCGGGGGTAGCCGCGCGGCGTCCGCGCGGTGCCCGTTCGGCGGGAACGAAGATCGCCTCCTGTACGGTCGGGTCAATGAGCAAGCACGCCCGAGCCCGCTCCCGTTCCCGTGGCCGTACCCGTACGCGCTCCCGTTCGGCCGCCCGCCGACCGCGGGCGCTGACCGCCGTCGCCGCCTTCGGCCTGCTGGCCTTCGGTGCCAGCTGGGTGCAGGCCCTCCACGAGCAGCCGGGGGCGCCCGTCCCGCCGGCCCGCTCGGACGCCCGCCCGCAGACCCCCGACCGGGCCGCGCGCGACGCGCACCGCCCCGACGCCCGCCACGGGCTGCCGGCCTCGCTCGGCGACGCGGCCCGTGCCCGGATCCCCGCCGAGACCCGGCAGCTGGTGCTGGTCACCGGCCGGGCGAAGGACTCCTCGGAGTCGGACGTCACCTTCTACACGCGGGCCGCGGCGGGCGCCGACTGGACGGCGGCCGGGCACTGGCCCGCCCGCAACGGCGCCAAGGGCTGGTCCACCGAGCGCGAGTACGGGGACCTGACCTCCCCGCAGGGGGTGTTCTCCCTCAGCGACGCGGGCGGGCGGCTGCCCGCGCCGCCCGGTACGAAGCTCCCGTACGACCGGGACGCGGCCTTCGTGGCCTCCGGCCGCGGGGTCAACGGGGAGTCCCTGGCGGGCTCCTTCGACTACGTCGTGGCGATCGACTACAACCGCCGCCAGGGCGTGTCCCCGCTGGACCCGGCCAAGCCGGACGGCGAGCGCAAGGGCGGCAACATCTGGCTCCACGTGGACCACGACGGCCCCTCGCAGGGCTGCGTCGGCCTGCCGAAGGAGGCGATGCGCAAGCTTCTGGAGACCCTGGACCCGGCGGCGCACCCGGTCATCGCGATGGGGCCGGCCGGCTTCTGAGCAGCAGGCCGATGTAGACGAGGTCGAACACGCTGCACAGCACGCCCAGTCCCAGGACGAAGCCGGACCCCTCCAGCACCCCGAACAGCACGGTCGGGGCGAGCGTGCCGAGCCATTTGGCGACGGCGATGAGCAGGGACTGCCCGCGCGGACCGCGCCGGGCGACGAAGAAGGCGATGAACAGCCCGGACATCAGCAGGTTCTGGAGGAACGCCGAGTAGCGGGTGGCGTCGTGCGTCCCGAACTGGGCCAGGAAGAGCCACTGCACGGCGAACGCGGTGGCGAACAGGAGCACGTTCCAGGCGGCGAACAGCGGCCGGGTCACGAAGCCGGGCAGCTCGGCGCGCCCGAAGCGCAGGTAGGTGTACACGATCACGAGGTCGGCGAGCGCCCACACCACGTTGACCACGCCCTGCGCGGAGACGCCGGTGCGGAACTCGTCCACGGCGTAGGTGGTCTCCCAGGCGAGGTTGAGCGCGAGCGCGGCGACGGGCATCGCGTACGTCCGGTCCCGCAGCCCGACGCGGATCGCCTCCACGTAGACGACGGTCCAGGCGAGCCCGCTGACGAGCGTGAGCATCAGTTCCACGCGCCGCACCCTAGGCGCTGGGCGCCGCGTGCGGAACGGGGCGCGGGCGTGCGGGCCGATGGCCGCGGGGCGCGGGGCGCGGGGCGCGGGCGGGTCGGACCGGGCGGATCGCCCCCGCCTCTTGCCTGACGGTCCGTCAGCTACGACGATGGCCCGGCACCGGTGCGACGCGCCGGCGCACGACGCACCCGGCAGACGAAGGCGAGGCGGGCCCGCCATGGCACGCGTTTTTCCGGAAGGCCGGCTGGCGTACGGGATGCAGCTCCCCGTCCAGTCGCAGAGCACGCTCTATGCCGAACCCTGGGAGGCCTCGGCCGGCGCCGCCGACCTCGCCGAGGTGGCCCGCGCCGCCGACCGGGCGGGCTTCGGGTACCTCGCCACCTGCGATCACGTGGCGATCCCGCGCCGCCTCGCCGGCCCCATGAGCACCATCTGGTACGACCCCGTCGCCACCCTGGCCTTCCTGGCCGGGATCACCGAGCGCGTCCGGCTGCTGAGCCACGTCGCGATCGTCGGGCTGCGCCACCCGCTGGTCACCGCCAAGCAGTACGCGACCCTCGACCACCTCAGCGGCGGCCGCCTGATCCTCGGGGTCGGCGCCGGGCACGTCCAGGAGGAGTTCGAGGCCGTCGGCGCGGACTTCCCCGGCCGGGGCGCCCTGCTCGACGAGACCCTCGACGCCCTGCGCGCGGCCCTCGGCCCCGAGGAGTTCCCGGAGTTCGAGGGGCAGCGGTTCTCCTTCCGGGACCTCGGCCAGCTGCCGCGGCCCGCCCAGGACCGGATCCCCGTCTGGATCGGCGGTTCCTCGCCCGCCGCCCTCCGCCGGGCCGCCGAGCGCGGCGACGGCTGGCTCCCGCAGGGCGATCCCCGCGAGAAGCTCCCGGCGCAGATCGCCCGGATCAGGGAGCTGCGCGCGGCGGCCGGGGTCACCGGCCCCGTCGAGTTCGGCGCGATCACCGAGGCCCTCTACGTCGGCGAGCCCGGGTGGGACACCGGCCGCCGCGCCCTGACCGGCAAGGCGGAGGCGCTCGCCGAGTCGCTGCGGGAGTACCGGGCGCTGGGCGTCGACCAGATCCAGGTCCGCTTCCGCAGCCGCGACCGCACCGAACTGACCGACCAGATCGCCGCTTTCGGGGCCGAGGTGGCCCCCCTGCTCAACGACTGAAGGGTGTAGTGGCCATGGGAAAGCTGGACGGGCGCGTCGTCCTGATCACCGGTGCGGCGCGCGGCCAGGGCGAGCAGGAGGCCCGCCTCTTCGCCGCCGAGGGCGCACGGGTGGTGCTGGGCGACGTACTGGACGAGCAGGGCAGGGCCGTCGCCAAGGACATCGGCGAGGACCGCGCGCGGTACGTACGGATGGACGTGAGCCGGGAGGAGGACTGGGCGGCCGCGGTGAGCGTCGCGAAGGAGGCCTTCGGCCCGGTCAGCGGCCTGGTGAACAACGCGGGGATCCTGCGCTTCAACGAGCTGACCGCGACCCCGCTGGAGGAGTTCCGGCAGGTGGTCGAGGTCAACCAGGTCGGCGCCTTCCTCGGGATCAAGACGCTCGCCCCCGAGATCGAGGCGGCGGGCGGCGGGACCATCGTCAACACCTCCTCCTACACGGGGCTGACGGGCATGGCGTACGTGGGCGCGTACGCGGCGACCAAGGCGGCGATCCTGGGCCTGACCCGGGTCGCCGCGCTGGAGCTGGCCGCGAAGAACATCCGGGTCAACGCCATGTGCCCGGGGGCGGTGGACACCCCGATGGCCAACCCCGGACTGCTGGACCCCGCCGGGATGACGGACGAGGCCCGGGAGGCGATGGCGGAGCTGTACAGGCGGGTGGTCCCGCTGGGGCGGGTCGGGCGGCCGGAGGAGATAGCGCGCCTGGCCCTCTTCCTGACCGGCGACGACTCCTCGTACATCACCGGCCAGCCGTTCGTCGTCGACGGGGGCTGGATGGCCGGGGTGAGCATCCTCTGACAGTTTCTGATGGACCGTCAGGTAGGGGTATTGACGGTCCCGGCCCGCGGTGGAACAGTCGGACCCATCAAATCTGACGGCATGTCAGAAACCAAAGGACGGTGAACCCCTTGGAATTCGGGCTCTTCGTGCAGGGATACGTGCCCCAGGCGCGGTCCAAGGTCGACCCCGAGGCGGAGCACAAGGCGCTGCTGGAGGAGACCGAGTACGTCATCCAGGCCGACCAGTCCGGCTTCAAGTACGCCTGGGCCTCCGAGCACCACTTCCTGGAGGAGTACTCGCACCTCTCGGCGAACGAGGTCTTCCTCGGCTACCTCGCCGCCGCGACCGAGCGGATCCACCTCGGCTCGGGCATCTTCAACCCCCTCGCCCCGGTCAACCACCCGGTGAAGGTGGCCGAGAAGGTCACCATGCTCGACCACCTCTCCAAGGGCCGCTTCGAGTTCGGCACGGGACGCGGCGCCGGCAGCCACGAGATCCTCGGCTTCATGCCCGGCATCACGGACATGAACCACACCAAGGAGATCTGGGAGGAGACCATCGCGGAGTTCCCCAAGATGTTCCTCCAGGAGGAGTACGAGGGGTTCCAGGGCAAGCACTGGTCGCTGCCCCCGCGCAAGGTCTTCCCCAAGCCGTACGGCAAGGCCCACCCGGCCATGTGGTACGCGGCCGGCTCCCCCTCCTCGTACGCGATGGCGGCGCGCAAGGGCCTCGGCGTCCTCGGCTTCAGCGTCCAGAAGGTCTCGGACATGGAGTGGGTCCTCGACCAGTACAAGACGGCGATCCGGGAGGCGAAGGCCATCGGCGCCTTCGTCAACGACAACGTCATGGTCACCTCGACGGCGATCTGCGCGGAGACCCACGAGAAGGCGGTGGAGATCGCGGTCAACGCGAACATGAACCGCTTCCAGTCGCTGGTCTTCCGCTACCACGACACCTTCCCGCGACCCGAGGCGATCCCGCAGTGGCCCGAGACCCTCCCCGAGTACAACGCGGAGATCATCGAGCTCCTCATCGCGGAGGAACTCCTCATCTGCGGAGACCCCTCGGAGGTGCGCGCCCAGTGCGAGCGCTGGGAGCGGGCGGGCGCGGACCAGCTGTCCTTCGGCCTGCCGACGGGGGTGTCGAAGGAGGACACGCTGACCACGATCAAACTGATCGGCGAGCACGTCATCCCCCACATCGACACGGACCCGGTCCACCGCACGACCCGCTTCCGCCAGTCGGCCTGACCCTCCGGGGGTCACCCACGCCCCCTTTCCCGGGGCCGGGGGAGCACACGGCTCCGGCTCCGGCGCAGGGCGGGGACGGCCCCGCAGGGCCCGCCCCACCAGGGGCCCCGCCAGACCCCCGCCGGGCCGGCGTCTTCCCGGACCGCCGTCCCGGCAGGGCATCGCCGAGGGCCGGAGTGGCCCGGCAGCGGCCTGCCGTCCACTCCGGCCCGACGCGGACCACACCACCCAGGAGGGGAACCGTCATGCTCGACCACCTCATCCGCGGAGCGACCGTCGTCGACGGGACCGGCACACCCCCGCGCCTCGCGGACGTCGGCATCCGCGACGGCCGCATCGTCACCGTCGCCGCCCCCGGCACCGTCACCGAGGCGGCCCGTACGAGCGAGGACGCGACCGGGCTCGTCCTGACCCCCGGCTTCATCGACCCCCACACCCACTACGACGCCCAGCTCTTCTGGGACCCGTACGCCACCCCCTCCATGAACCACGGCGTCACCACCGTCGCCGGCGGCAACTGCGGCTTCACCCTGGCCCCCCTCAACCCCGCCCGCCCCGAGGACGCCGACTACACGCGCCGCATGATGAGCAAGGTCGAGGGGATGGCCCTCGCCGCCCTGGAGGAGGGCGTCGACTGGAGCTGGTCCACCTTCGGCGAGTACCTCGACGCCCTGGAGGGCCGGATCGCCGTCAACGCCGGGTTCATGGTCGGCCACTGCGCCCTGCGCCGGCACGTCATGGGCGAGGCCGCGGTCGGCGGCCGGCCCACGCCCGAGCAGCTCCGGCAGATGGTCGACCTGCTCCACGAGGCCATGGACGCCGGCGCCTGGGGCCTGTCCACCACCCAGTCCTCCACACACACCGACGGCGCCGGCGCCCCGGTCGCCTCCCGCCACGCGGAGCCCGCCGAGCTGCTCGCCCTGTCCGCGGCCGTCGCCGACCACGAGGGCACCCAGCTGGAGGCCATCGTCGCCGGCTGCCTCGACCGGTTCTCCGACGCCGAGATCGACCTCTTCGTGCAGATGAGCGCCACCGCGGGCCGGCCCCTGAACTGGAACGTCCTCACCATCGACGCCGCCGTCCCCGAACGCGTCCCGCGCCAGCTGCTCGCCAGCGAGCGCGCCCGCGCGGCCGGCGGCCGGATCGTCGCGCTCACGATGCCGATCCTCACCCCGATGAACATGTCCCTCGGCACCTTCTGCGCCCTCAACCTCATCCCCGGCTGGGGCGAGGTCCTCGCCCTCCCCGTCCCCGAGCGGATCGAGAAGCTCCGCGACCCGGACGTCCGCGCCGTGATGCTGCGCCGCGCCGACAGCAGGGAGGCCGGGGTCTTCCGGCGTCTGGCCGACTTCGGCCGCTACGTCATCGGGGACACGTACAGCAAGGAGAACGAGGGCCTGTCGGGCCGGGTCGTGCGCGACATCGCCGCCGAGCGCGGGCAGGACGCGTTCCAGTGCCTGGTGGAGATCTGCGCCAACGACGACCTGCGCACCGTGCTGTGGCCGATGCCCACCGACAACGACCCGGCGAGCTGGGAGCTGCGCGCCGAGACCTGGCGGCACGAGGACGTGATGCTGGGCGGCTCCGACGCGGGCGCGCACCTGGACCGGATGTGCGGGGCCCCGTACACGACCCGGTTCCTCGGCGACTGTCTGCGCGGCCGCAAGCTGGTCCCCCTGGAGCAGGCCGTGAAGATGCTGACCGACGACCCGGCGCAGCTGTTCGGGCTGCGCGGGCGCGGCCGGATCGCCGAGGGCTTCCACGCGGACCTGGTGCTCTTCGACCCGGAGCGGATCGAGGCGGGCCCCGCGACGCTCGTGCACGACCTGCCGGGGGACAGCCCGCGCCTGGACGCCCGCGCCATCGGGATCGTCTCGGTACGGGTCAACGGCGTGGAGACCATCCGCGACGACGAGGTGACGGGCGCGATCCCGGGGATCGTGCTCCGTTCGGGCCGGGACACGAGGACGGTGAGCACCCGATGAGCGGTGAAGCGGCGCAGCGGCTCTACGTCGGCGGCGAGTGGGTGGAGCCGGACGGCGGCCACTACGAGGTGGTGAACCCGGCGGACGAGTCCGTCGTCGGTCTGGCCCCCGAGGCCTCCCGGGCCCAGGTGGAGGAGGCGGCCCGGGCGGCCGCCGAGGCCTTCGAGGGCTGGTCCCGTACGGCGCCGCAGGAGCGGGCGGCGATCCTGGACCGGGCCGCGGACGTCATGCAGCGGGAGTTCGAACCGTGGGCGGAGCTCGCGCGGGCCGAGACGGGCGCGCCGACGGGGATCGCGCGCGGGATGCAGGTGGGCGTCGGGGTGTCCCGCTTCCGGCGGTACGCGCGCGGCGCGCTGGAGCCGGTGGAGCGCGGGCTGCCGCCGCAGGTGACCGAGGCCGGCCCGATGGGGAGGGCGAGCGTGCTGGGCGCGCTGGAGGTGCGCCAGCCGGTCGGGGTGGTCACGTGCATCACCTCGTACAACAACCCGTGGGCGAATCCGGCGGGCAAGGTGGCCCCGGCCCTGGCCATGGGGAACACGGTGGTGGTCAAGCCGGCCCCGCAGGATCCGCTGTCGGTGTTCAAGATGGCCGAGGCGCTGCACGAGGCGGGGGTGCCGGCCGGGGTGGTGAACGTGGTCTCGGGTGCCTCGGTGGAGGTGGGCGAGGCGGCGGTGGACTCCCCGTACGTGGACATGGTGTCCTTCACCGGTTCCACGGGCGTCGGGCAGCGCATCGCCGAGGTGTGCGGGCGGAGCATGAAGCGGCAGTTGATGGAGCTGGGCGGGAAGGGCGCGGCGGTCGTCCTGGAGGACGCCGACCTCGACGCGGCGGTGCTGGGCATCGGTACGACGTTCTCCTTCTACTCCGGCCAGATCTGCACGGCGCCGACGCGGGTGATCGTCCACCGGTCGGTGTACGCGGAGCTGGTGGAGAAGCTGACGGGCTACCTGGCCTTCATGAAGGTGGGTGATCCGGGGGAGCGGGGCACGGTGGTCGGCCCGGTGATCTCGGGGGCGCACCGGGACCGCGTGGAGTCGTACGTGGAGCTGGGGCGGAAGGAGGGGGCGCGGATCGCGTACGGCGGCGAGCGTCCGGTGGTCGGGGACGGGCGCGGTTTCTACGTGGCGCCGACCCTCCTCGTCGACTGCACCCCCGACATGCGCGTGGTCCGGGAGGAGATCTTCGGGCCGGTGGTGGTGGTCGTTCCGTTCGACGGGGACGACGAGGAGGCGGTCCGGCTGGCCAACGACAGCGAGTTCGGGCTGCTGAGCTACGTCTGGTCGGGGGACGCGGCCCGCGCTTTCCGCGTGGCGCGGCGGCTGCGGGCGGGCGGGGTCGGGGTGAACACGATCGGCCGGAACATGGAGGCGCCGTTCGGCGGGTTCAAGCGGAGCGGTGTGGGGCGGGACGTGGGATCGTACGCGCTGCACGCATACAGCGAAATCCAGTCGATCGTATGGGCTTGACCAAAAATTGATCTGGAAAGTTTGAAAAGCCGCAAAATGGACACTGCTGCGGTTTCCGCATGGTGAAAGGTGAGCTCCGGGTCCGCCTAAACGATGTTTGGCGGCCCGGTGAACCTTTCATTGCCTGATCGTTAACTCGCTCAACCTCAAGATTCAAGGCATTTTCGGGCTCTGGGATCCGGACTTAAGTCTTCCGAATGTGGAAACCGCACCGTCTAACGTCCTGACCCATGACACAGCTGGACGTTCGGCAGACGGTCGGAGACACGGTAAGCGGCGTCGCCCAGGGCGATGGCCAGGGTCAAGGCGAGGGCCAAGGCGAGGGTCAAGGCGAGGTCCGCGGCAAGGGCCTGGGCAAGGGGTCCGTCGGCCTGGTCGGCAGCGCCGTCCTCGGCATCTCCACCGTCGCCCCCGTCTACTGCCTGACCTCCACCCTCGGCTCCACCGCCGGCGAGGTCGGCGTCCAGATGCCGGCCGTCTTCCTGGCCGGGTTCCTCCCGATGCTGCTGGTCGCCTTCGCCTACCGCGAGCTCAACAAGGCCATGCCGGACTGCGGCACCTCCTTCACCTGGACCGTCAAGGCCTTCGGCCCGCGGATCGGCTGGATGTGCGGCTGGGGCCTGGTGATCGCCACGATCATCGTGCTCTCCAACCTCGCCGGGGTCGCCACCTCCTACTTCTGGCTGCTGGCGGGCGAGATCACGAACAATCCGTCGATCGCGGACCTGGACGGCAACAAACTCGTCCACATCACCACCTGCCTGACGCTGATCGCCGTCGCCACCGCCATCAGCTACCGCGGCATGACCGCCACCAAGGGCATCCAGTACACCCTGGTCGGCCTCCAGCTCGTCGTCCTCGCGGTCTTCGTCGCGATGGCCTTCCAGAAGGCCTCCGCCGGCACCTTCGACACGGGACTCAGCTTCTCGTGGGAGTGGATGAACCCCTTCGCGGTCGGCTCCATGGCCGCCTTCACCGCCGGGCTCTCCCTCTCGATCTTCATGTACTGGGGCTGGGACACCTGCCTCACCGCGAACGAGGAGACGATCGGGTCCTCCAAGACCCCCGGCCGCGCCTCGCTCATCGCGATGGTCGTCCTCGTCGGCTCCTACCTGGCCACCGGCGTCGCCGCCCAGATGGCCGTCGGCTCCGGCACCTCCGGCCTCGGCCTCGGCAACCCGGAGACCTCCGCCAACGTCTTCGCCGCCCTCGCCGGCCCCGTCATGGGCCCGGTGCTCGGCATCCTGCTCTTCGTCGCCGTCCTCGCCTCGGCCGCCGCCTCCCTGCAGACCACCTTCATCCCGGTGGCCCGCACGGTCCTGGCCATGTCCACGTACGAGGCCCTGCCCGCCTCCTACGCCAAGGTCCACCCGAAGTTCAAGACCCCGGGCCGCGCCACCGTCACGGCGGGCATCGCCACCGGTGCCTTCTACACGGTCATGACCCTGGTCAGCGAGAACGTCCTCACCGACACGATCTTCGCCCTCGGCCTGATGATCTGCTTCTACTACTCGCTGACGGCCTTCGCCTGCGCCTGGTACTTCCGCGGCGAGCTGCGCCGCTCCGTGCGCGACCTGCTCTTCAAGGGGATCCTCCCGGTCATCGGCGGCCTCCTCCTCGCCGCGGTCTTCTTCAAGACCCTCACCGACGCCTGGAACCCCTCCTACGGCTCCGGCTCGACCATTCCCGGCCTCGGTGTCGGCAGCGTCTTCGTCATCGGCGTCGGCCTCCTCGCCCTCGGCCTGGTCATCATGTTCGTCACCGAACGCCGCAGCCCCGCCTTCTTCCGCGGCGAGGTCCTCACCAAGTCCACCCCCGCCCTGGTGGTCGAGGACTGACCCCGTCGTGATGGGGGTGCGCCGGGGGCGCGGGCCCCGGGTGCGGGCCGGCCGGGTGCGCCGGGGCGCCGGCGCCCGGAGTAACCCGATGCGCGGAACGCCCGCGGCGACCGGTGACCCGGGGCGCGGTGAGGTCGTTGGGCCGTGCATGAAGGCCATGAAGCGCACCCTCACCGCCCTGCTCCTGTCCGGCGGCGCCGCGATCGCACTCACCCCCGCCGCCGCCCACGCGGCGGACGGCAACGCCACCGCCGTGAAGCCCCTCGCCAAGCGCGTCGGTCAGATCGTCGACCACCCCGGGCAGGCCGTGCAGGACACCAAGACCGCCGTCGGCGTGACCGCCCAGGCGGCCGGCACCGCCTCCAAGGCCACCGACGCCTCCCTCACGGGCGCCGGCACGGCCCTCTCCGCCGGACTGCCCAAGGCCCCCAAGGCCGGCGTCTGACCCGGGGCCACTCACGCGCCGCGGCCGCCCGCCGGGCTCAGCCCCAGGTGCGGGAGCAGAGCACGAGCCGGTAGCCGTCCGGGTCGGCGACCGTGACCCCGTACTCGTCCCAGTACGGGTTGTGCGAGGGGACCCGGGTCCCGCCGTGGTCGACCAGCCGGCTCACGAGGTCCTCGTCGGGGGCCTCGCCGAGGTAGACGACGAACAGGTCGTCGACGGTGGGGGTGGGAGCGAGCGGGTTCTCGGGGTCCCGGGTCAGCTCGAAGTGCCATCCGCCGCCGGCGGGCCCCACCATGAGGAGGTCGTGCTCCCCGGGGACGTGACCGGCCGTCCGCCACAGGACGTCCAGGCCGAGCCCCTGCACGTAGAACCGCTCGGCGGTCTCCAGGTCGAGGGAGGGCCGGGCGACGCGGACGTGGGTGAGTGAATCGATCATGCGCGGAGGGTACGGCACCACCCGCGACGGCCGGATCCGTCCGTCCGGCGATGTGTCAGGTGCGGGGCCCTTCGGGGCCCGTACGGTCGTGTGGTCCGGATCACAGCTGCCGGAGCGATGATTTCCGGGAGCCCGGGTGGTCTCTTCTCCTGTAGGCCCGACGCCAGGCACCCCAGGGAAAAGGAACGAGTTCCATGCGCATCGTCATCAGCGAGTTCATCAGCCTCGACGGCGTCGTCCAGGCCCCGGGCGGGCCGGAGGAGGACACCGACGGGGGCTTCGCCCACGGCGGCTGGTCGCAGCCCTTCTTCGACCCGGAGGTCGTCGGCGGCGCCTTCGCCGACGCCACCGCCAAGGCCGAGGCCCTCCTCTTCGGGCGCCGCACGTGGCAGACGATGGCGGCCGCCTGGCCCGGCCGGGAGGGGGACCCCTTCGCGGACCAGATGAACTCCATCCCCAAGCACGTCGTCTCCGCGACGCTCACGGACGCCGACCTGACCTGGAACAACACCACCCTCATCCCCGGCGCCGAGGCCCTCGCCCGCCTCCGCGAACTGCACGCGGCCGACGGCGGCGACCTGCTGGTGATGGGCAGCCCCACCCTGGCGCGCACCCTCATCGCCGAGGGCCTGGTCGACGAACTCCGCCTGATCGTCATGCCGGTCCTCCTCGGCGGCGGCAAGTCCATCTTCCCGGCGGACGGCGGCCGCCGAACCCTGGAACTCGTCTCGACGGCAACGAGCCCGGCGGGCGTGAACGTGTGCACGTACAGGCCGGTGGGGGGCTGAGGGGCGGGGCTGGGCCCGACACGGAAGGACAGTGGACTGGCGGGACGCCCCCAGCCCTTCCCTGATACCGGCCGGGGGTGCACCGCCCACCCCGACCCCGACCAGGGGAGCGCCGCCCAGCCCCGCCCCGCCTGAAAAGCAGGTGCGGGCAGGTGGGGTGCGGCCTAGCGTGGCGTCGATGAGCAGCGACTATCCATTCGCCGACGGCTACAACCTCGTCTGGGATCTGATCGGCTTCCGTGATGCGGACGAGGAGATAGTCGAGTCCGTTTCCCTCTCGCGGGACCAGTTCCTGGCGATCAGGCACCTCTTCGTGCTGGGTGACGATCCCTGGATGGTGGCGGGCGAGTACCGCGTGGCGCCCGGCATCTGGGGGCACGTGCGCGACGCCGTCCCGGGCCTGCGGTTCCAGCGCGACGCAGACTACTTCCTCGGCGCCCGTCAGGCCCTGCCTGACGGGCGCTTCTGGCGTCCGGCCCCGGGCACGGCGACGCCGGGGCCCGTACCGCCCCCGTGAAGGGCACGTTCGGGTCGGGGAAGAACACGCGGCGCTTCCGCCGCACGGACGGCCTGTTGTACCTCAGCTCCTGCTACACGGCGGGGAGCGAGCGGCCGGCACTGATCGATCCGCACGGAGACCCCGTGCCCGACCCCACGGCGTACCTGCGCACCTATCCCGGCCGCGAAGACGCCGATGCTGGAGGGGGTGTTCGCGGGGGGAGGTGTCCGATGCCCGGAGGAACCGGCGCCCGGTGGTGCGTCCGGTGCGGCCACTCCTCGCGCAGGACTCCGAACAGCACGGTGTCGTAGCGCTCGCCCGCCACCAGTACGGTGGACCGGCGGCGGCCCTCCTCGCGGAAGCCCGCCCGGGTGAAGGCGCGGACGGCCCGTTCGTTGCCGCTCCAGGTGTCGAGCTCGATCCGGTGCAGCCCGAAGGCCCCGAACAGGTGGCCCACCAGCAGGCACAGTGCCTCGGAGCCGTGGCCGAGGCCCCAGCGGTCACGCTCGCCGATGGTGACACCCACCGTGGCCAGCCCGGCGAACGGGTCCAGGTCGCGGTAGTCCACCATGCCGATCACCGTGCCGTCGGCCAGGTCCTCGACCGTGAAGACGGCCGATTCCCTCGGGTCCAGCCGCAGCATCGTCTCGAAGCCGAGCCCGATGGCCTCCGCCGTGACCGGGCCGAAGCGCGGATCGCCACCGGCGGCCCAGTGGACCACCTCCGGATCGTTGCGCCATCGCAGATGGTGCGACGCATCCTGGGCACGCAGCGCGCGCAACCTCACCAACGTGCCTTCGATCATGCGCAGATCATAGATCTCACAGGTGTGCGAAGAACCGGGTCCAAGGTGTCCGTGCCCGGACTCACCCCGCGTACGGGTCGACGATCCTGTGCGGGCGCTTCGCGGTGTCCAGGGCGTTCTGAGGGAAGCGCGGCCCGGCGATGTAGTGGCGGCCCTTGGTCTGGCCGACCGCGGTGAGTACGTCGGCCTTCGTCAGGGCCTGGAGGTCCCGGGTCGCCTGCTGGGTGTTGATCGCCTCGGCCCGTTCGTACCTGGAGCGGCGTACCCGGCCCGTGATGGCGACTTCGTGCAGGGCGGTCACCTGGCGCTCGCTGATGCCGGCAGGCTCCGCGGCTTCGAGGAGCTCCACCCAGCACTGGTTGGAGCGGTTGACCCGGTGCTGCACCCGCTGGGCCTGCTCGTGGTAGGCGCGGAGGTTGAACTTGATCCAGGGCAGGGTGTCCCGCTCGGGCGAGTACACGGGCCCGCCGACCGTCCGTAGGACCTGGTAGTACTCCCAGGTGTGACCCGGCATCCCGAGCCACTCCTCGATGGAGGAGAACTCCGGAGCGAGTACGCCGTGGCGCGCGATCAGCAGGGTCTGGAGCGAACGGGACATGCGGCCGGTGCCGTCCGACCAGGGGTGGATCTTCACCAGGTTCAGGTGTGCCATGGCGGCACGGATGAGGAAGTGGGCTTCGAGGTCGCCCTCGTTGAGCCAGTCGACCAGCTCGGTCATCAGCGCGGGGACCAGCTCGCGGTCGGGGCCGTCGTAGTCGGTCGCGAGTTCGTCGCCGGGAGCGGTGATGCGGATGGAGGTCTTGCGCCACTGGCCGGCGGTCCTGCCGGGGTGGTGGTGGCCTTGGAGCATCCAGTGCAAACCGTTGAGCAGCTCCTTGCCGTAGCGGAAGTCGGGTGCGTCGTGGAGGGACTGGATGTACGTCATCGCCTGCTGGTAGGCGAGGGTCTCGGCCTTGTTCTCGTCGCTGGCGTCGACCTCGCGTTCGCCGTCCATCAGGTCGGCGACGTCCTTGGCGTCGACCCGGTACCCCTCGATCGTGTTCGACGCCGCGATCGCGCTGGCGGTCAGGGCCTTCCGCAGGTCCTGCGTCCACTTCACGGGTGCCTGCTGTACCGCGTCGCGCAGCTGTGCGTGCAGCTCGTCGACCTGCGCGAGGACCTGGAGGTCAACCGACTGGAGGCGGGGCGTGACATACAACATAAATGAATGATACCCGCTTCCTATCATTCATGCGGGATGCTGCTCACCCACACGCTCACCACGTGGGTCGTCGGGTGCGTCAGGCGGCCGCACAGCATGTCCAGGCGGACGTCCTCCGGGCGCAGGTCGCCGCCGCGCAGCAGCTCGTGGACGTACGCCCTGAACTCCGCCTGGTCCTGGGTGGCGAAGCGGCGTTCCCAGCGGCCGTCCTGCCGGGCCTTCCGCCGCGCATCGGACTCCCTGCGCCGCTGCGCCTTCCGCTTGCGCTGGCCCGGCATCCCGGCCGCCTTCCCGTTACTTCTTGGTCGGGAGGGCCGGGAGGGAGGGGAGCTTGCCCGGCTCGCTGCGCTGGAAGGTGTCCGTGCCGGCCGGGCCCTCCCAGGTGACCTTCAGGGTGGTCGCGTCGACCGAGTCGACCTTGCCCTTCGAACGGGTCGCGCCTGTCGGGCACTTCAGGTCGAGGGCCGAGCCGTTGCTGGTGCCCTCGCAGGTCAGGCCCGTGGCGGCCTCGACGACGAACGCCGTCTGGCCCTTGACGGTGAGGACCACGCCCTTGCCCGGGTTCTGCATGGAGATCCAGCCTCCGTCCAGGGTGCCGGCCTTCGCCGCGCCGCCCGCGCCGCCCGCCCCGCCCGCCGACGGGGTGGTGGCGGCGGCCGGGGCGGAGGCTGCGGCGGAGGGCTTCTTGTCCGCGGCCTTGCCGCTGTCGCTGCCGCAGGCGGTCAGGGTCAGGGCGGCGGTGGCACCGACGGCGGCGACGGCGGTGAAGCGCAGGTAGCTGTGCACGGGAAAGTCCCCCAGGGAAAGCGAGTTGATCGACGGAACGCGCCAAAATACCAGCCGGTCCGGCGGGCAGAGGCACCTTCGGACACGCGGGGGAACCCGCCCGCGGTTCCGCGTCACCGCCTCAGAGGTACTGCGCGAACCCGTCCAGCGTGCGCAGCACCTCCGGCTCGGGCGCCGAGGGGAGCTGCAGGACGACCTCCTCCAGGCCGAGTTCGGCGTAGTGGCCGAGCTTGCCCGGGGTGGGCTGCACGGCGTACGGGACGACCTGGAGGGTCTTCGGATCGCGTCCGGCGGCCTCCCAGGCCCGCCGCAGGACCGGCACGGATTCGGTGAGGCCGCGGCCGCCGATGGGGAGCCAGCCGTCGGCGTGGTCGGCGATGGCGGCGAAGAGCTTGGGGCCGGCCGAGCCGCCGATCAGCGTGCGGGGTCCGTACAGGGTGCGGCCGGCGCCGAGTTCGCGCGGGGGCGTCGACGGCTTGGGGTGGGCGGAGCTGGCCTGGACGGAGCCGTACGGGCCCTCGTACGCGGTGGGCTGCGGGGACCACAGGGCGCGCATCAGGGCCATGTGGTGGCGTACCCGGTCGCGCCGGGTGCGCCACTCGACGCCGTGGTCGGCGGCCTCCTCGACGTTCCAGCCGTAGCCGATGCCGAGGGTGACGCGGCCGCCGCTGAGGTGGTCGAGGGTCGCGGCCTGCTTCGCGAGGCCGATCGGGTCGTGCTGGGCCACCAGGGTGATGCCCGTGCCGAGGTGGAGGCGTTCGGTGACGGCGGCGGCCTGCCCGAGGGCGACGAACGGATCGAGGGTGCGGCCGTACTCCTCGGGGAGCTCGCCGCCCATGGGGGCGTCGGTGGCGCGGCTGACGGGGATGTGGGTGTGCTCGGGAAGGTAGAGGCCGGAGAAGCCGCGCTCCTCCAGGGCGCGGGCGAGCCGGATGGGGGTGATGGTGCGGTCGGTGAGGAAGACGGTCGTGGCGATCCGCATGGGCGAGGGCACCTCCGGGTCGTGGGGAGGGCCAAGGTACGGCGTTCGGCGTCAGGAGGGCAGGGTGCGCCGCGCCCCCGCGGGGAGATGGGGTGGACACGGGGCCGGCGCGTGGCTGCGCCACGGGTCCGGGGACCCGTGGCCGCCGGGCCGGGGCCGGGACCGATCCGGGTTCAGGCCGTCGGGCCGGGGGCGGGGCCGTCCCGGGTTCAGGCCGTCGGGACCGGGTAGCGGGCGAGCCACGCCGGGGCGGAGACCGAGGGGCCGTGCAGGGCGGGGCCCTGGGTCATCTCCAGGGCGAAGTCGTCGGCGAGTTCCAGGAGCGTGGCCCGGCCCTCCAGTGCGGCCAGCCAGGCCGCCGGGAGGGCCGTCTCGCCGTGCAGGGCGCCGAGGAGGGCCCCGCACAGGGCGCCGGCGGCGGCGGAGTCGCCGCCGGCGTTCACGGCCAGGCGCAGCCCGTGCGGGACGTCCTCGGCGACCAGCGCGCAGTAGACGGCGATGGCGAGGGTGTCCTCCGCGCCGGGGCCCCCGCTCCCGTCGCCGGGGGAGAGGGCCTCGACGGCGGCGGGGCCGGGCGTGCCCCGGGTGACGGCGGCGACCGCCCGGCGGAGGGCGTCGGTGACGGGCTGGTGGCCGGGGAGTGCGGTGAGCAGCGCGAGGGCGCGCCGGAGGGCGGTGTCCAGGGACTCGCCCCGGGTCAGGCCGTGGACGATCACGGCGAAGGCCCCTGCCGAGAGGTACGCGGTGGGGTGGCCGTGGCTCTGGACGGCGCATTCGACGGCCAGTTGCAGCACCAGGGCGGATTCCCAGCCGACCAGCAGTCCGAAGGGGGCCGAGCGGACGGTGGCGGCGGCGTCCCGTGCGGTGGGGTTCTTCGGCGTGTCCAGGGTGGCGAGGGTGTCGTCGGCGAAGCCGGTCAGGCAGGCCCGTTCGGGGGCGCGCCGGGCGTAGAGCCATTCCTCGTTGGCGAGCCAGCCGTTGTCCTCGCGGCGCTCGTCGGGGCCCCAGTCGTGCTGGGTCGCGGCCCAGCGGCGGTAGGCGCGGTGGACGTCGGTCGGCGGGTGCCAGGCGCCGGTGTCCCGGCGGACGTGGGCGCGGATCAGGCCGTCCACGGTGAACAGGGTCAGCTGGGTCGCGGCGGTGACGGTGCTTCGGCGGCCGTGCGCGGGGGCGGGGGCGGTGAGGCCCGCCGGGCCGTGGGCCTCGTGGACGGAGTGGAGGGAGGGTCCGGCGAGCGGTGCGCCGAGGGCGTCGCCGAGGGCGGAGCCGAGGAGGGTGCCGCGCACCCGGCTGCGGAAGTCCTGCTGCTCGGCACGGCCCCACAGCGCCGTGCCGAGTCCGCCGAGCGTGCCCCCGCCGATCGTGCCCCCGGCGACCGGGCCGGAGGGGCTCGTGGCCGAGGGGCCGCCAGGGGGCGTGCTCGCGGGGCCGGCTGCGGGGGCCCCGGCCGGGGCGTGCCCCGGTGTCCCTTGCGGAGGGGTGCCCGCCGCACCCGCCGGGGCTGCCGCACCCGCCGGGGCGGTGGGGGCCGCGACGGCCGGCGGAGCCACCGAACCCGCCGGAGCCACCAAACCCGCCGGAGCCACCGGACCCGCCGGAGCCACCGGAGCCGCCGGAGCCGTAGGGCTCCCGGGTCCCGGTGGGGTCATGGCAGCCGCAGGGCCCGCGGGGCCCGGTGGAGCGGCAGGAGCCGGGGGAGTCGTGTGAGTCGGGCCGTCGGGCGCGTGCGTGGTCGTCGTGCCCGCTGTGATCGTCGTGTCCATGTCGTTTCCCCCCAGGCTCCCGGGCACTGTAATGGACGGGCCCGGTCGAATCCGGAAGCCCTTCGGCACCTCGCCGCCAAGTGGGCGGAGAACGGCCGAATCGCGGACGGTTCCAGCCGCCGCCCTGGCGCATGGCACGTTTTGCCACTTGCCTTCCGGCCGGTCGTTTCCGGCCATGCCTCGTTCACGCCGCGTTCTCCGGTCGCCCAGAGCCTCGTAGCCATGAAGAAGGCACTCCTCGCCGCGACCGTCGTCGCCTCCGCACTCACCGCCTCGCTGATCGCGGCCCCCGCCGCCACCGCCGCCGGCTGGGAGCTCCCCTGGAACAACGGCCACCAGGGCCGCTCCGACATCCCCTTCACCGAGGCCACCGTCACCGCCGGAGCCGACGGCTCGTACACCCTCGCGTGGAGCGCCAAGGGCACCAAGCGCGTCGAGATCAAGGCCAACGGCAAGGTCGTCGCCAAGGGCGGCGCCCAGGGGCAGGCCGTGGTCAAGGGCCTGCCCGCCGCCGACCGCCAGTGGTTCGAGTTCAAGCCGGAGCGCGGCGAGGGCCTGCGCCTGGCCGACCGGCTGATCAAGCTGGAGGGCACGGTCAACTTCCGCGACGCGGGCGGCTACCGCACCGCGAGCGGCCAGTGGGTCAAGATGGGCGAGATCTACCGCTCCGACGCCCTGAACAAGCTCACCGCCAACGACCTGGCCAAGCTCCAGCGGCTGCGCGTCAAGACCGTCTTCGACCTGCGCATGCAGGACGAGCGCACCAAGGACGCCGACAAGGTCCCGGCGGGCGCCACCTACGTCGTCGCCGACGTCTTCGCCGGCTCCGGTTCCTTCCAGACCCTGCCCAAGACCCCCGACGAGGCCGTCAAGGCCATGGTCGACGCCGAGAAGGCCATGGTCGGCGGCGATGGCGGCAAGAAGGCCTACGCGCAGGTCTTCGAAGGGATCGAGAAGGACCGCAGCCGCTCCGTCCTCTTCCACTGCACCGCCGGCAAGGACCGCACGGGCTGGGCGAACGCCACCCTGCTGACCGCCCTCGGCGTCCCGCAGGAGACGGTCATGGCCGACTACCTGGCCAGCAACGACTACCGCAAGGCCGCCAACGACGCCGTCCTCTCGCACCTGCCCGCCCCGCAGGCCGCCGTCTACAAGCCGATGCTCGACGTGCGTCCCGAGTACCTCAACTCCGGCTACGACGAGGTCAAGGCGAAGTACGGCTCCTTCGACCGCTACCTCAAGGACGGCCTCGGCATCGACGCCCGCGAGCTGAAGCAGCTCAAGAAGGACCTCCTCGTCGGCTGATCCCCGCCGCCGCGGAACACGGGCCCGGCCGGGCGCCACACCGGCCGGGCTCCCGCGTTCCCGCTCAGTCCAGTACCGGCAGCAGCTGCGGCAGGTGGCCGTCCGAGGCGCGCGCCGCCTCCTGCCGTTCCCGCGGGACCTCCCCGTACAGCGTCGTACGGGCCTTCGCGGGCCGGCCGGCCGCCTCCGCGACCGCGACCAGGTCCCGGACGGACTTGTACGAGCCCCAGCCCGACCCCGCCATCCGGGAGATCGTCTCCTCCATCAGCGTCCCGCCCAGGTCGTTCGCCCCGGAGCGGAGCATCTCGGCCGCGCCCTCCGCGCCCAGCTTCACCCAGCTGGTCTGGATGTTGGTGATGTGCGGGTGCAGCAGCAGCCGGGCCATCGCCGTGACCGCCCGGTTGTCCCGGGCCGTCGGGCCGGGCCGGGCGATGCCCGCCAGGTACACCGGGGCGTTGGTGTGGATGAAGGGGAGCGTCACGAACTCCGTGAAACCGCCGGTCCGCTCCTGGATCCGGGCCAGGGTGCGCAGGTGCCCCAGCCAGTGCCGGGGCTGGTCCACGTGCCCGTACATCATGGTGGACGAGGAGCGGATGCCGAGCTCGTGCGCGGTGGTGATCACATCGATCCAGTCCGCCGTCGGCAGCTTCCCCTTGGTCAGGACCCAGCGGACCTCGTCGTCCAGGATCTCGGCCGCCGTGCCCGGGATCGAGTCCAGCCCCGCCTCCTTGGCGGCCGTGAGCCAGTCCCGTACGGACATCCCCGTCCGGGTGGCGCCGTTGACGACCTCCATCGGGGAGAAGGCGTGCACGTGCATGCCGGGGACCCGTTCCTTCACCGCGCGCGCGATGTCGAAGTACGCGGTCCCGGGCAGGTCGGGGTGGATGCCGCCCTGCATGCACACCTCGACGGCGCCCACGTCCCAGGCCTGGGCGGCCCGGTCGGCGACCTGGTCCAGGGAGAGGGTGTAGGCGTCGGCGTCCGTGCGGCGCTGCGCGAAGGCGCAGAAACGGCAGCCGGTGTAGCAGACGTTGGTGAAGTTGATGTTCCGCGTGACGATGTAGGTGACCTCGTCGCCCACCACCGCGGCGCGCAGCTCGTCCGCGATCCGGCACAGCGCGTCCAGCGCCGGGCCGTCCGCGTGCAGCAGGGCGAGGGCCTGCGCGTCGGTGAGCCGCGTCGGGTCGTCGGCGGCCTGCGCCAGGGCCGCCCGTACGTCGGTGTCGATGCGCTCGGGGACCATGCCGGGGGCCGCGGCCTCGCGCAGGGCCTCCCAGTCGCCGTAGACGTGGTCGAAGTCCTCGCGGCGGTCCCCGGTGCGGCCCTCGGTGTCGATGGCGGTGTGCAGGTCGGTGCGCCCGTACGCGGCGAACCCCTCGTCGGGCTCCTGCCACGGCCGGCCCTCCACCGTCGCCGCCGCGTCGGCCAGACCCGTCCGCGGGTCGGCCAGCGCGCGCACGTGCGGCAGCAGCCGGGGGTCCAGCCACGGCTCGCCGCGCTGCAGGAACTCCGGGTAGATCGTCAGCCGTTCGCGCAGCTCGAAGCCGGCGGCGGCGGTGCGCTCCGCGAGCTCCTCGATGTGCGGCCAGGGGCGCTCCGGGTTCACGTGGTCCGGGGTCAGCGGGGAGACGCCGCCCCAGTCGTCGATGCCGGCGCCGATCAGCAGGGCGTACTCGGCGTCCACCAGGTTCGGCGGGGCCTGGATGCGGGCGCTCGGGCCCAGGATGTGCCGGGCCACGGCGATGGCGGCGGCCAGCTCCTCCAGCTCGGCGTCCGGCATGCCGCGCATGGCCGTGTCCGGCTTGGCTCGGAAGTTCTGGACGATGACTTCCTGGATGCCGTGGTAGCTGCGCTGGATCCGGCGCAGCTCGAAGAAGGCCTCGGCGCGCTCCTCGTAGGACTCGCCGATGCCGATGAGCACCCCGGTGGTGAAGGGCACGTTGGAGCGGCCCGCGTCCTCCAGGACCCGCAGCCGCACGGCGGGCTCCTTGTCGGGGGAGCCGTGGTGCGGGCCGCCGGGCTCGGACCACAGGCGGGTCGCGGTGGTCTCCAGCATCATGCCCATGGACGGGGCGACGGGCTTGAGGCGCTGGAGGTCCGCCCACGACAGCACGCCCGGGTTGAGGTGGGGCAGCAGGCCCGTCTCCTCCAGCACCCGGATCGCCATGGCCCGTACGTAGGCGAGGGTGTCGTCGTAGCCGTGTGCGTCCAGCCACTCGCGGGCCTCGGGCCAGCGCTCCTCCGGCCGGTCGCCGAGGGTGAACAGGGCTTCCTTGCAGCCCATCGCCGCGCCCTGGCGGGCGATGTCGAGGACCTCGTCGGGGGAGAGGTACATGCCGTGCCCGGCCTTGCGGAGCTTGCCGGGCACCGTCACGAAGGTGCAGTAGTGGCACTTGTCGCGGCACAGGCGGGTGAGGGGGATGAAGACCTTGCGCGAGTAGGTGATCACGCCGGGCCGTCCGGCGGCGGCGAGCCCGGAGTCCCGGACGCGGGCGGCGGAGGCGGAGAGGTCCTCGAGGGCCTCGCCGCGCGCCCGCAGGAGTACGGCGGCCTCGGTCGCGTCCAGCGCGACGCCGTCGCGGGCCCGCCGGAGCGCGCGGCGCATGGCGTTGTCGGTGGGAGCGTCGCTCGGAGTGGTCATGCGGCGAGCATACGAGTCGGGGGGTGCCCCGCGGAGCGCGTCATCGCATCAGCTCACCGGCGTTGACCAGCAGGGACTGGCCGGTTATCGCCCGGGCCCGGTCGCTGGCGAGGAAGACGGCGGCGTCGGCGACGTCCCCGTCGGTGGCGAGGTCGGGCAGTGCCATCCGCTCGGTGAGGCGGGCGTGGACCTCGGCCTCCGGGACGTTCTCGGTGTGGGCGGTGAAGGTGACGAAGGCCTGGACGGGCGGGCCCCACATCCAGCCGGGCAGCACGGTGTTGACGCGGATCCGGTCCGGTCCGAGCTCGCGGGCCAGGGAGTACATGGCGGAGGTCAGCGCCCCCTTGGAGGCGGCGTAGGCGGCCTGGCGCACCTCGTTCGGGGCGGCCACCGCGGACTGGGTGCCGATGATGACGACGGAGCCGCCGCCCGCGGCCTTGAGGGCGGGCAGGCAGGCGCGGGTCATGCGCAGGGTACCGAGCAGGTTGACGTCGAGGATCTGCTGCCAGGTCCCGAAGTCGGCGTCCCGCAGGCCGCCGAAGTACGAGTCCCAGGCGGCGACGTGCACGACGGCGTCGACCCCGCCGAACCGCTCGACGGCCAGCTCCGCCAGGGCCCGGCACCGGGCCTCGTCGGTGATGTCGGTCGGCCGGTGGGCGGTGTGGGTGCCATCGGGGTCGATCTCGGCGGCGGACTTGGCCAGATTGGCCTCGGTCCGGGCCCCGAGCACGGCGTTGCCGCCGTCGCGGACCACGGCCGCGGCCACCTGGTGCCCGAGCCCGGCCCCGACCCCGGAGACGATGACGGTCTTCCCTCGCAGCAGCATGACGCGCCCCCTGGCGGCTGGATCCGGCAATGGATCTGACGGGGCGTCAGGGTAGGGGTGCGGGGCGGGGTTGTGAAGGGGTGGCGGACCCGGGGCGGCGGACCCGGCCGGCGGCGGACCCGGCCGGCGGCGCCGCCCCGGAGTTCAGCCGCTGACGTCCGCGATGATGTGCGTGATCACCCAGACCGCCCAGAGCAGCGGCACGATCGCCACGTACGCCAGCGGGCGCGCGTGCACCGGCGGACCCTCGTCGAGCTGCTGACGGCCGGGGGCCGGCTCCGACGGTTCGAGCTTGGCGAACTTGCTCGCGGCGATCAGGTTCCAGAACAGGGTGAAGGGCGTGAACAGCACCAGGGACAGGGGGCTCCACCAGCCCTGGAACAGCGTCTTGGTGGTCATGATCCGCACCAGGGCCCGCCCGCACCGGCGGCAGAAGGGGCCGTCGAGGCGGTGGAACCGCATCACGACGAGCACGCCGACGTGGGCCCGGACGGCGAAGTTCACGGCCTCGGGAGCCCCGCAGTTGCGGCAGCCGGTGGGGCCGGGCACCAGGTACGGGGGGTGCTGGGGGTGGGCGTACTGGGGGTGCGGCTGCTGGGGCTGCTGCGGGTACGGCTGCGCGTACGGGGGCTGCTGCGCCGGGACCGGTCCGCCGGGCTGGGGCGGGCCGTACGGGCTGGGCGCGCCGGCGCCCTGGGCGTACGGGTTGGGCGCGGCGGGGCCCTGGGCGTACGGGTTGGGCGGAACGGGCGCGCCCGAGTACGGGTTGGGCGGAGGAGTGCTCATGGGAGGGCCTTCGGGTTCTGCGGACGGCAGGGGAGCGGCGAACAGCCGGGGCGACGGTCCGCGTCCCCCCGCCGGAGGGTGCCTTCACCGCAGGGGGAGCGGAACCGAACGTCAGTGCTCTCGTGGGGCTCGAACGTACCAGCCGGGGCTGACGGTCCCGGTTCCGTCGCGCTCCGGCAAGCCGCGGACACCCGGGACATGCAGGTGAGTTCTGTGTCAGAGTGGGCTAATGGGGCGTATCGGTCCGGGTCTTGGGCGGTTCCGGCGGCCCACCGGAGGCGCGGACGAGGCATGCTGGACGTCCTGGGCCACAGGAGGGTGAAGCCGAGACGAATGGTGCGTCATATGTGCGGGGGTGACGGCGAGTCGTATCCGAATACCTGATAGACAGAAGAATCACGGCTCGACCAGCCGACGCCTTCGCCGGCCGCCTTGGGGGGATCGCCGCACTGTGAAGCCGCTTCACCGTCATGTAGTCAACACCTCGCGCAAGGTCTTGTGCACGGCCGCCCTCGCGGCCAG
Organism: Streptomyces sp. AB3(2024); assembly: GCF_041862025.1. Taxonomy (NCBI): domain Bacteria; kingdom Bacillati; phylum Actinomycetota; class Actinomycetes; order Kitasatosporales; family Streptomycetaceae; genus Streptomyces; species Streptomyces sp. AB3(2024). The sequence continues at coordinate 1,703 of NZ_JBGWAB010000055.1, read as the reverse complement.
CCTGACCACCGCCGCCGTCGTGACCAACACGCCTGTCGCCGGTGCCGGAGAGGCCGAACCGACCCCGGACAGTCCGCAGGCCGCCGACCGCGGTGACGCCCGTCTGGACCTGCCGGCACCGCTCGCCGACCCCGTGGTGCCGCCCGCCGCCGGTGCCGGCGGGGCCGCGCCCGAAGGGGCCTCCGGCATCCCCGCCACCGCCCTCGACGCCTACAAGCGCGCCGAGGTGGCCGTGAAGGCGGCCCTGCCCAAGTGCAACCTGTCCTGGGCGCTGATCGCCGGCATAGGCAGGATCGAGTCCGTCCACGCCTCGGGTTACGGGCTGAAGGCCGACGGCACCACCGAGCGGCCGATCCGCGGCCCCCGCCTCGACGGCAACGGCTTCGCGAAGATCACCGACACCGACAAGGGCGAGTGGGACGGCGACACCGAGTACGACCGCGCCTTCGGCCCGCTCCAGTTCATCCCCTCCACGTGGAAGGACTGGAAGGCCGACGGCAACGGCGACGGCCAGCGCGACGCGAACAACATCTACGACGCGGCCCTCGGCGCCGGCCTGTACCTCTGCTCCGGCGGCAAGGACCTGTCGGTCCCGGCCGAGCTGGACCGCGCGATCCTCAGCTACAACAGCTCGCGCGAGTACGTGAACAGCGTCCTCGGCTACATGCGCCAGTACCAGGACGGCACCACCGGCGTCCCGAACCCGCCGGTCGGCACCTTCCCGACGCCGCCCGTGCCGACCCTGCCCACGCCGCCGCACGTCCCGACGCCGAACCCGCCGGCCTCGAAGCCGAACCCCGCGCCGAAGCCGACCCCGACGCCCACCCCGACTCCGAAGCCGACGCCCACGCCGACGCCGAGCGAGCCGACCAAGCCGACCCCGGCGCCCGCGACCCTCGCCAAGCTGGAGCGGGTGGGCGACGCGAAGCTGGAGGCCGAGGCCGGGAGCCTGTTCGCCGAGGGCGTCCGCTTCAAGGCGCTGCTCAGCGACGGCAAGCCGGCCGCGAACCAGGCCGTCGTCGTCGCCGTGGAGAAGGACACCACCGGCGGCACCGGCTTCGTCTTCGGCGACGAGCCGAGCGTGGTTGTCCGTACGGACTCCGAGGGCATCGCCACCGCGCCCAAGCTGAAGGCGGGCACCGAGGCGGGCACGTTCACCCTGCGGGCCACGGCCTACGACGCGAAGAGCCAGCTCACGCTGGCGCTTGACGGCAAGGTCACCGAGAAGGCCAAGCCTCTCGTCCTCACCCGCACCGATGGCACCGCCGCGGTCGAGGCCGCGGCCGGCACCGCGGTGAAGGGCCTGGAGTTCCTGGCCGCCGCGGGCGGGAAGCCGGTGTCCGGTGCGCAGGTCACCGCTGCACTGGTCGAGGGCAGGCCGGGCGCCTGGACCCCGGTGGACGCGAACAAGGCCAAGGGGCCGTACTTCGCGGGCAAGGACGGCGCCAAGCTGTTCTCCCTGGAGCTGCCCAAGACCGGCGCCGACGGCAAACTCGAGCTGCCGGAGCTGCTCACCACGGACGTGCCCGCGGGCACCTACCACCTCCGTCTGAGCACCCCGGACGGCGCGGAACTGATCCTGGACCTCAAGATCACCGCCCGGCCGGCCACCACCCCGCCGGCCGCCAAGCAGTAGCCGCCGGGCGGGTCCGTACGCGTACGAACGGCCGTGGCCCGGTCACCGTCCCCTGGACGGTGACCGG